>JALYIW010000001.1 GCA_030775625.1 Pseudomonadota bacterium
CCTCGGTTTCACCCGAATTGGAAAGGGCCAGGACCGCGTCATCCCGCGTTATCATGCCTACATCGCCGTGACTCGCCTCGCCAGGATGCACGAAAAACGACGGTGTACCGGTGCTGGCCAGGGTGGCGGCGATTTTGCCGCCGATGTGGCCGGACTTGCCCATGCCCGTGACGACGACGCGGCCACGGCAGTTAAGACAAATTCGGCAGGCGCGTGCAAACTCCGACCCCAAGCGCGGCACCTGGGCACGCAAACCATCGATCTCGATGTTCAGCGCCTGGCGGCCGAGATCGGCGAGAGCTTCGTCGGTAAAGTCCAGATTCATGCGCGAATGATACAGGGTAAGCTTAAATGGCAGGAGCAGGTATGAATCCACAACAGGTAGCACGGCTCATCGAAGCCGGTTTGGCCGGCAGCCAAGCGCTGGTCAAGAGCGAGGACAATGTGCACTTCGAGGCCGTGGTCGTTGCGGCCGCGTTCGCGGGCAAACGTTCAGTGCAGCGTCATCAACTGGTGTATGGCACGCTCGGTGCCGCGGTGGGCAACGAAATCCACGCATTGGCCTTGCAAGTGTTCACGCCGGAAGAATACGCCGCCCAAGGATCTGGGTAGGGGACGTGGATAAATTACAGATTCAGGGCGGCATTCCCCTCGAGGGCGAGATCCGCATTTCAGGCGCCAAGAACGCGACCCTGCCAATTTTGGCGGGATGCCTGCTGGCCGACGGCCCGGTGACGGTGTCGAATGTGCCGCATCTGCAAGATGTCACCACCATGATCGAGCTGCTCGGACGCATGGGCGTTTCCGTGACCATCGATGAGAAAATGCGCATTGAGGTGGATGCTTCGACCATCAAAGAGTATTTCGCGCCGTATCAGCTGGTGAAGACCATGCGCGCGTCGATTCTGGTGTTGGGTCCGCTGCTGGCGCGCTTCGGCCGCGCGGATGTGTCGTTGCCGGGCGGCTGCGCCATCGGCGCCCGCCCCGTCAACATTCACGTCGCCGGCTTGCAGGCCATGGGCGCGGACATCCATATAGAAAACGGCTATATCAAGGCGCGCGCGGACCGCCTCAAGGGGGCGCGGCTGGTACTCGAAACAGTGACCGTGACCGGCACCGAAAACCTCATGATGGCGGCCACCTTGGCGGATGGCGAGACGGTACTCGAGAACGCGGCGCGGGAGCCTGAGGTGGTGGATCTGGCGCATTTTTTGACTGCCATGGGGGCCAAGATCAAGGGGGCGGGTACCGACCGCATCGTGATCGACGGGGTGAAGCGCCTGAACGGCACGGCCTATGAAGTGCTGCCCGACCGTATCGAGGCGGGGACCTACCTGGTCGCGGGTGCCATCACCAGCGGCAACATTCGCGTGAAAAATACCCGTCCCGAGCATCTGGACGCGGTCATTTGCAAACTGCAGGAAGCCGGCGCCCGGGTGGACGCGGGCGACTCCTGGATCGAAGTCGACATGCGCCACCGCAGGCCCGCCGCCGTCGATATTCGTACGGCGCCGTATCCGGCTTTTCCGACCGACATGCAGGCGCAATTCGCGGCACTCAACACGGTGGCTAGCGGTGTCGGCACCATCATCGAAACGATTTTCGAAAACCGCTTCATGCACATGCTGGAAATGCGCCGCATGGGTGCGGAGATAAGACTCGAGGGCAACACCGCCATCATCAAAGGAGTCGAAAAACTCACGGCGGCTCCGGTGATGGCCACCGACCTGCGCGCCTCAGCCAGTTTGGTGTTGGCCGGCCTGGTGGCGGATGGCCGTACCGAGATAGAACGCATTTACCATATCGATCGCGGCTATGAAGCGATCGAGGAGAAGCTGCAGCAGTTGGGGGCGAAGATCCGGCGCACGCCGGGGTAGCCGGCGCTCAGGCGCCGTTCGGTTGCGGCTGCGATTGCGTCTCGTTCTGGCGGGTCGGCCGTTCCGACACCTTGAGCTTGAGCTTATAGGGCTGCTGCGCATGGCGTCCTTCGAGTTCGACTGCGACCCCAGGCTTGAGCGCCGCGACTCGGCTGACGAGATCCTGAGCATTGCGCACCGGCTCGCCGGCCAATCCCGTGATCAGGTCGCCCGGGCGCACGCCCGCCTGGAAAGCTGGGCTATTCACCAGAATATTGACCACGGTGACGCCGCCGCCCGAGATGCCCACTTGCGCGGCCTGTTCGTCGGAGAGGTCTTGCGGCACGAAACCCAGCCAGCCCCTCACCACATGGCCGTGAGCCAGGATCTGTTCCATAACCCCGCGCACCAGATTGACGGGAATCGCAAATCCGATGCCCTCGGGACCGCCGTAGGAGCGGTTCAAGACGGCTGTGTTGATCCCGACCAAGTCGCCGCTCGCATCGATGAGCGCGCCGCCGGAATTGCCGAGATTGATGGCGGCATCGGTTTGAATGAAATTCTCGAAGGTCGCGAGGCCCAATTGACCGCGGCCGGTGGCGCTCACGATGCCCTGGGTCACGGTCTGACTCAAGCCATAAGGATTGCCGATGGCGAGTACGATGTCGCCCACCCGCAAGGTGTCCGAGCGGCCCATGGGCATGATGGGAAGCTGACCGAGTTCGAGATCGAGAACCGCGATGTCGGTGTCGGGGTCCTGGCCCACGATGGTGGCATCGGCGATTCGGCCGTCGCTGAGCTGCACCCGGATGGAATCGGCGCCGGCGATGACGTGCTGATTGGTGATGATGGTGCCCATGGCGTCGACGATCACGCCCGATCCTAAGCTGCGCTCGATGCGTTGCCGATAGCTCGGCCAAAAATCGCCGAACAGTTCGTTGAGAGGAGCGGGTCTGGAACGCTCGGTCACTACGCGCGCGGTATAAATATTGACGACGGCCGGAGCCGCGCGCGCCACCGCGTCGGCGAAACTTCGCATGACCACGGCGGGGCGGGAATACACCGTCGGCGTCCTCTGCACCGGGGCAGCCACCTTGACCAGAAGCGCAGGCCTGCACCAAACCACGATAAAAGCCGCCGCCAGCCCGACCACGACTGCCTTGATCAAAAAGCTGATGAAAACGCGAGTGTTTTGCAATTAAAATCGCTCCGCGGGCGCTAAGGGACATCTTGCTTATCTGTGTATAATGCGCTCCCAATATTCTTTGGGAAACACTACGGTCACAGGGGTTTGCGTGAAGATTTGTGAACATTGCGCAGGGGCAGTCGAATGAATGATGAGGTTGACCACAGCCGGCGCCGGCTGTTGACGGCGGCTACAGTGGGCACCGGAGCGATAGGCGTGGTCTTTGCCGCAGTGCCTTTTTTGGCGTCATGGCAGCCGAGCGCAAGGGCCAAAGCGTTGGGAGCGCCGGTCGAAGTTGATGCGTCCAAGCTCGAAGCCGGACAGATGCTAAAAGTCGTGTGGCGCGGTCAAGCCGTGTTCGTCGTGCGGCGGGTCAAAGGCATCGTCGAGCAGATGGGCAACCACGATGCGATGCTGGCCGATCCCGCTTCCGAAGATTCAATGCAGCCCGCCTACGTCAAGTCGAGCGGCGCGGCGCGTTCGCGAAACCCTGAGTATTGGGTGGGGTTGGCGGTATGTACTCACCTCGGCTGCTCGCCTTTGGGCGCATTCGACGCCAACAATTCCTTCCAAGTGAGCGGCGTCGATCTCGGCGCGAACTGGCCGGGGGGCTTTTACTGTCCCTGCCATGGTTCGAAATATGATCTGTCGGGGCGAGTGTTCAAGAGCATGCCGGCACCGAAGAACTTGGCGGTTCCACCGTACGCATTCGGCGCGAACGCGCGCATCGTGATCGGTGTGGACGACGCCCCCCAGTCGGTATAGCAACGAGAGGTTGAGCGATGGCCGCAGGCAGTTTGATTGGTTGGATAGATCAGCGCTTTCCGCTCACGAAATTGTGGCGCGAACAGGTCAGCGAATATTACGCGCCCAAGAATTTCAACTTCTGGTACTACTTTGGAGTTCTGTCGTTGGTGGTGCTCGTGAACCAGCTGGTGACGGGCATCTTCCTGACGATGAATTACAACCCTTCCGCCGCCGGGGCATTCGCGTCGATCGAATACATCATGCGCGACGTCAGCTGGGGCTGGCTGATCCGCTACATGCACTCAACCGGTGCTTCGGCGTTTTTCATCGTGATCTATTTGCACATGTTTCGGGCGCTGCTGTACGGATCGCATCGAGAACCGCGTGAGCTGCTGTGGATTTTCGGCTGCTTGATTTTTTTGCTGCTCATGGCGGAAGCCTTCATGGGCTATGTGTTGCCGTGGGGCAATATGAGCTATTGGGGAGCCCAAGTCATCGTGTCCTTGTTCAGCAGTCTGCCCTACATCGGCGGTGCCCTGGTCGATTGGATCCGCGGCGATTACTACATCGCCGATGCCACGCTGAACCGATTTTTCGCCCTGCACGTCGCGGCATTGCCGCTAGCGCTGATCTTTCTGGTGGTCGCGCACCTCATGGCGCTGCATGAAGTCGGGTCCAACAATCCCGACGGCATCGAAATCAAGCAGCGCAAGGGCCCCGATGGCCATCCTCTGGACGGCATACCTTTTCATCCTTACTACACGGTGAAGGATTTGGTTGGAGTCGCGGGATTTTTACTGCTGTTCAGCGCCGTGATTTTCTTCGCGCCGACGTTCGGCGGCTTGTTTCTCGAATCGCCGAACTTCGAACCGGCCAATGCCTTGCAGACGCCCCCGCATATCGCACCGGTGTGGTATTTCACGCCGTTCTACGCCATGTTGCGCGCGGTGCCTTCGTTTGCCGGCACGCAGGTCTGGGGTGTCATTGTGATGGGCGCCGCGGTGCTCATCTTGTTTTTCCTGCCGTGGTTGGACCGCTCGCCCGTCAAATCGATTCGCTATCGCGGCCCGATATACAAGGGGATGCTGGGGATTTTCGTCGTCTCCTTCATCGCCTTGGGTGTATGCGGCTTGAAACCGCCGTCGGGCATTTACCCGATGCTGGCCAGGGTGTGTACGATTTTGTATTTCGCGTTCTTTTTGTTGATGCCCTGGTACACGAAGATCGACAGCGTGAAGCCGGTGCCGGAAAGGGTCACGGGACATGAGTAAAAGCTGGTTATTGTTAACCCTGTCCCTGCTTTGCTGCGGCGTGGCCCTCGCCGAGGAGGGAGGGATTGCGGTCCAGTCTTCGGGCGCGGACATCAACAACGTCGACTCCCTGCAGCGCGGCGCGCGCAATTTCATGAACTACTGCTCCGGCTGCCATTCACTCAAATACCTGCGCTACAACCGCATAGCGGCAGATTTGCAAATCCCCGAGCCGGAGCTCGTGGCCAATTTGATGTTCACGACCGACAAGCCGTTCGAAACAGTCAATACATCGATGCCGCCGGATGCGGAAAGCTGGTTTGGCAAGCAGCCTCCGGATCTGTCGCTGATGGCCAGAGCGCGCGGGGTCGACTATATCTACTCGTTCCTGAAAGGCTTCTACGTCGACAAAAGCCGCCCATGGGGGGTCAATAATCTTTATCTGCCGAGCACCGCGATGCCTGATGTGTTGGTGGGACGCCACGGATTGCAAAAACCGGTGTTCAAGAACCAGGCGGATGCGCGCGGCAGCGCCCAGATGGTGCTCGTGGGCGTGGAATCAATGTCCCCGGGCGCGATGAAGCCAGAGGAGTATGATCAGTTCGTTCGGGATATCGCCAATTTCCTGGACTATGCCGGTGAGCCCATCAAGGCGAAACGTCAATCGATGGGCATTTTCGTCATGCTCTTTTTGCTGGTCTTTTTTGTATTCGCCTATTTGTTGAAGAAAGAATATTGGAAGGACGTCCACTGACGCAGCAATCCGTTTGTTCACACTCCCCAGGAGAATGCGTTGGTGGTACGTCGCTCGGTGATGACTTTATTTTCCGCGGCGGCTGACCCCTTTAGTCACCGCACGCGGCTGGTGCTTGCCGAAAAAGGAATTGCGATCGAGTTGGTCGACGTGGATCTAAACGATTTGCCGGAAGACCTGCTCGACCTGAATCCGTATCACAGTATCCCCACCTTGGTGGATCGCGACTTGGTGCTGTACGATTCGCGGGTCATCATCGAATACTTGGATGAGCGCTTCCCGCATCCGCCGCTGATGCCCATCGATCCTGTCACCCGGGCGCAATTCCGCGTCGCGCTGTATCGGGTCGAACGCGATTGGTATGCATTGGCGCAGGATATCGAACTTGACCCCGCGAGCAAAACCGCAGCTCACAGCCGCAAGGTCTTGGGCGAGGCGATTTGCGCCAGCGCGGACGTGTTCAAGGCCAAACCGTTCTTCCTCAGTGATGAATTCTCCCTGGTGGACGCCAGCATCGCACCCATTTTGTGGCGTCTGCCGAGTTACGGCATCGAACTGCCGCCGCAGGCCCTGCCCATCACCAAGTACATGAATTCGATTTTTTCGCGCTCCACGTTTCGCTCCTGTTTGAGCGCGGCTGAACGGAACATGCGACATTGAAGCCGCGCCGCCCCTATCTACTGCGTGCTCTGCACGAGTGGATTTCCGACAGCGGTGAAACCCCGCATGTGGTGGTGGATGCGGCCGCCGAGGGCGTGACGGTGCCGCGCCAGTACGTAAAGGATGGCAAGATCGTACTCAACGTGAGTTTTTCCGCGACTCAAATGCTCAAATTGGGCAACGACTTCGTGAGCTTCGAGGCCCGCTTCGGCGGCGTGTCATTCGCCGTCATGGTACCGGTGCGGGCCATTCTTGGAATATATGCCCGCGAGACCGGGCAGGGCATGATTTTCCCCGAAGGCGATGCCGATCCTGATCCCACCGATGGGCCACCGGCTGCACCCACGGCTGGTAAGCCCACCGCCGTTGCGTCGAAGCGGCCGAAACTACAGGTCGTCAAGTAACGCGGAACGCGTCTTTGAGCCAAACCAGGCGGTACTCGCCCGAGGGAACGCCTTCCACGGCGAGCACGTCGAACCGCAGCGCCATGGCGCGCCAGGCGGCATGTCGCTGCAAAAAATATTGTGTGGCGCAAATAATTTTGCGCTGTTTTCGCCCGGTGACGGAGGCGAGCGCACCGCCGAAATCGGCGCTGACGCGTTGACGAACCTCGATGATGACCAGCACGTCGGTGTCCAGACACACCAGGTCGAGTTCGCCGCATTTGCAGCGCAGGTTGCGGGCGAGGACTGAGAGTCCTTGCGCTCGTAAATAGTCCGCCGCCAAACGCTCCGATGCGGCTCCGCGCTGCCGGGGAGTCTCGGGCTTTGGCGTCGTCACTATGAGCGGAGTAAGCGGCACTCGCGCAAGCTTGGGTCCGCCGCAACCGTAAGTCGCCATACAAAACAGGCGCGTTGTCGCCGAAACGAGCATCGCTCGCGACCAGCAACCGGCTATAGCGCGTTGGGCACTCCATTTCTGATCTGCGCCCAGTCCAAGTCCCGGCGGATTCGATTGTGCTCGTCCAGATGCAGTTTGCCAGTGACTCCGGATATTTCGCTGGCTTGGCTCGGCGACTTCGAGCGCAGCCCGGGCACCAGCCGATATGCGTCGAATCCGAAGGCGTACAGACGATCTCGCCGAGCGGTGCGCGTCGGCCAGGCCGTGCGAACCGCATCGCGAATCCGCATGGTGACGGGGTCGGTCGCCACCATCCATGGCATGTCCGGAAACGACATGCCGTCGATGTCGCTGTTTGCAGCCGCGTTCGGTTCAAAACTATCCGAAGTCGAGTACACAGGCACATCGCCGGCATAGTGGAATTTCAGCTGCGGCAGAATTTGCCGCGCCGCGCTCGGTGTGCCGGCGACGAACACGAAAGTCGCGTCGGTGCGATGCGTGACGGGTTCGCCCTTGACCGTGCGCACCTGCAGAATCTGCTTGATGAGGTCGGAAAAATCGACCTGCGCTGAATCGTAGCGCTGACCGTCGAGAACGGCGCCGCCGAGATGCATCAGTTCATCGGTAAAAGCCGCCGCGACGCGGTTTCCCAATTCGCCGGCCGGCACGACCATGACGCCCTGCGGCCTGCCATCCGTCATTACGCGCCTCGCGACCATGCGCGCCTCGTCTTCAGGCAGCAGGGCGAATTGATAAAAATTGCCCGCCGGCGCCACCGCATCACCCAGAAAATTAAGCGCTAGTACCGGGGTATGCCCGGCGCTCAAGGGAACGATTGCGGCCACGTCCTCTTTGGTCAAAGGGCCGACGATGAAACCAGCGCCGTCGGACATGGCTTGGGTGTAGGCGCTGCTCACTGATTCCGCGGCAACGTCGTAGACTTTCAAACGAGGACGAGTCGCCGGATCTTGCTCGAGATACGCGGCGATGAAGCCGTCGCGCACCGCCACGCCCACGGCCTCGGATCGGCCCGACAGCGGCAACAACAGTGCGATTTGATCGGGATATTCCAGCGTGGCGGCCTCCTGGGTCTCGGCAAGCGAGGATACCGAATCGTTTGCCGGGTGCTGCGGGAAGGATGCCTTCCAAGCGGCCAGCGCCGCGGCCGCGCGCAAGGGATCACGCTCGACTTCCATGGCAACGGCTCCCAGGGCCAGCCATCCGGCGACGATGGGATCGGTCTTGGGCGGGGGGCTGAGGGACTGGCCGCGTTCGGCGGCGCCGCGAATCCTGTTGAACAGCTCATCGCGGTTGGCGCGCAAGCCCGCGAGGCCGGCCACATAGCGTTCGCGTTCGATCAGTGCGCGCGTGCCTTCAATGGGGTGGGCGGTCAAAAAGGCGCTGCGTCCGCGGATCAACCAGTAGTTTTGCGCTTGCTCGGCCGCCGTGGGGACGGGTATCTGGTCCAATTCTTGAATGGCGCGCGCACCGTCATTCTCGGCGTAGGCGATTTCCGCCGCGACCAACGCGCGGGGGACGGGCAACTTGCTGCGGGCGTCGGCTGAAACCGCGGCGAGCGCCTGCTTGGCTGCCGGGATGTTCGCCGCAGCCAGCCATTGCTCGGCACTCAACAACTCGTAATTGTCGTGATCGGATGGCAGCAGCGCCGCGAGCTCCGCATAGGACTGTGCCGCGTCGGCATGCCTGCCGTCGCGCACCAAACGCGCCGCCTGCTCTTGTTTGTCGGCGGGCGCCTCCTCCTTGACCAGGCTGCAAGCTGCGCAGAGCAGCGAAATTGCGAGTGCCGCATGCAGCGCGAACCGTGGACGCCGAGAGATCGCTGCCATACGCTGCCTACCTGGATACGAAATACAGGCACGGATTATAAGTGACTAAGCCAGCGGCAGGGCGGCTCTACGTCGTAGCGACCCCCATCGGCAATTTGGGCGACTTCAGCGCGCGGGCTCATGAAATTCTCGCCGCCTGCGCGTTGATCGCCGCGGAGGACACGCGCCATACGGGCGTGCTGCTCAAGCATTTCGGCATCGAGACTCCGCAGATGTCCTTGCATGATCACAATGAAGGCCAACGCATACCGGATCTGCTCGCACGCTTGGCGCAAGGCGCTTCGATCGCTTTGGTGAGCGATGCGGGAACTCCCGCCATCAGCGATCCCGGCTTCGAATTAGTGCGCGCCGCCGCGGCTGCGGGGGTCGAGGTCGTTGCCATTCCGGGTCCCTGCGCCGCGATTGCCGCGCTGTCCATCGGCGGGCAGCCCACGGATCGGTTTTGTTTCGAAGGATTCTTGCCCGCTCGAGGCGCTGCTCGCCGCAAACACCTCGAATTGCTGGCAGGCGAACCGCGTACCCTGGTGCTTTACGAGTCACCGCATCGCGTGCGCGACATGCTCGAGGACTGCGTTAGCGTGTTCGGCGCCGAGCGCGGCGCCACCGTGGCGCGCGAAATCACCAAACTACATGAAACGACGTATCGCGGGTCCCTGGGCGAACTGTTCGCACGCGCCACTGCCGACGTCGATTTCGGCCGCGGCGAGATCGTGCTACTGATCGCGGGGGCGCCGCAGGAGACCGGCGGGCAAGAACGCGGCGCCGATGGTCACGGCGGCGCGCTGGACCGCATCCTCAAGATTTTGCTCGCCGAATTGCCTTTGAAACAAGCGGCTGGATTGGCCGCGACCATCACGGACACGCGGAACAACGAGGCTTACAAGCGAGCGCTCGTGCTCAAACAGCAATCCGCCTCGCATTAATACTCATATCTGCGTATGGTGCGGCCCTTAAGAGTCGGCCAGACAGTCGCTGTGTGTACGCACATGGAGGAAAGTCCGGGCTCCATAGGGCACGGTGCCAGGTAACGCCTGGGGGGCGCGAGTCCACGGAAAGTGCAACAGAAAGATACCGCCTAAGTACCGCGCAAGCGGTAACGGTAAGGGTGAAATGGTGCGGTAAGAGCGCACCGCGCAGGTGGCAACACCGGCGGCACGGCAAACCCCACCTGGAGCAAGACCAAATAGGGAGGCGCGCGGGGCCTTTGACCGCACATGTGGCCCACATGAGGCTTCCGGGTAGGTCGCTAGAGCTGCGCGGCGACGCGCATCCCAGAGGAATGACTGTCCAAGACAGAACCCGGCTTAACGGCCGACTCTTTTTCTGTCGCTGTGCGCCGGCGCAGAGGGATTACCTGAAACGTGATCTAAGTCACTGTCGGAACGGGTTTTTTTAACTTAACCCGTTGACAGTGCGTCTTAGCGCTCCCTATAGTGACGTCCGGTGGGAAATTGTGGGAGAGAATGGGTCGCGAGACCCATGAAATCATGTTTCGGGGCGTCACCAAACTAACTCTCGATGCGAAAGGCCGGCTGGTCATGCCCACCCGGTATCGCGAACGGCTGCTGGAGCGCTGCGGCGGCAAGTTGGTGATCACCGTCGACAAAGACCAGTGTCTGCTGGTCTATCCGCTGCCCGACTGGGAAGAAATCGAACGAAAGTTGATGCGCTTGCCCACGTTGAACCCCCAAGCCAGGCGTCTACAACGGTTGATGGTCGGTCACGCCACGGATTTGGAGTTGGATGGACATGGCCGGGTGCTGCTGCCGCCCAGCCTGCGCGAATATGCCTTGCTGACCCGGGATGCGGTGTTGATCGGACAAGGTGTGCGGTTCGAGTTGTGGGACGAGGCGCGATGGAATGAGAGGCGCGACGAATGGTTGGCGAGCGAAGACACGGCGACCGATTTGCCGGCCGAACTTGAAACGCTGTCCATCTAGCCGGTCGGCGCAGTGAACGCCACAGGAACCGGACACACGCCGGTACTGCTACCTCAGGTGCTGGCGGCTTTGAACATACGGGCGAGTGGCACCTACATGGACGCCACTTTTGGGCGGGGCGGACATGCGGGGGCGATATTGCAGAACCTCATCGCGAACGGTCGTTTGCTATGCCTCGATCGCGATTCCGCCGCCATTGCCGAGGCGCGGCGAAAATTTGCCGCGGATCCGCGCGTGGCAGTGTTTCTCGCGCCGTTTTCCTCGTTGGCGGCCTGTGCCGACCAGGTTGCATACGGCCTCAAATTCGACGGCATTCTGTTCGATCTCGGCGTTTCCTCACCGCAGCTCGACGATGCCGCGCGCGGCTTCAGTTTCATGCAGGACGGCCCGCTCGACATGCGCATGACGCCCGGCGAAGGCATGAGCGCGGCCGACGTGGTCAACGGCGCGTCGCAAGCGGAACTCATGCGGATTTTTCGCGAATACGGCGAAGAACGTCTCGCGCCGCGCATTGCGCGCGCCATCGTCACGGATCGCGAATCGCGTCCCTTCGAGCGCACTTTGCAGCTTGCCGAATTGATCGCGCGCGTGGCGCGCTCCAAGGAGCGCCACAAGCACCCCGCCACGCGGGTTTTTCAAGCGCTGCGCATCCACGTGAATCGCGAACTGAGCGAACTCGAATTGGCGCTCGATGCGGCCCTTGCCCGCTTAGCGCCGCAGGGACGGCTTGTCGTGATCAGCTTCCATTCGCTCGAAGATCGCATGGTCAAGCAATTCATGCGTCGGCATTCGCTGGCCGATCCCATGTATGCCGGATTGCCCGAGATGCCCGCGCACGCCCGGCCCCAGCTCAGACTCGTCGGCAAATCCATCGAAGCCGACGCCGACGAATCCTGCCGAAATCCGCGGGCGCGCAGTGCGCGCCTGCGCACCGCCGAACGACTCGACCAAGGACTAGCCGCGTGAAATACCGTCGATGGTTGCCGCTCGTATTGCCCCTGATCTGGCTCGCCGTGCTCGGCTCCGCCGTGCAGGTGATTTATGCGCGCCACAAGGCGCGCGATATGTTCGTGCGCCTCGAGAAGCTCAATGCGCAACGCGATTCGCTGGAGATGGAGTGGGGACGGTTGCAATTGGAGCAGAGCTATTGGTCCTCGCATGCATTCGTCGAAAGAGTCGCCAATGCCAAGCTCAAGATGAACCTGCCGCAAACCCGTGAAGTGCGGATCGTGCGTCCGTGAAATTACGCTCGGTCGACAACGACGTGCAGGCGAAGAGGTATCGTTGGCGTTCGCTGCTGGTTTTGAGCTTGGTGCTGCTGGGCGCCGTCGGGCTCGTGGCGCGTGCGGTCGAGCTGCAATTGGTCGATCACGGTTTTCTTGCAAAACAGGGCGACGATCGCTCGATGCGCGTGGTCAAGATCGCGGCGCATCGCGGCGCGATCACGGACCGCAACGGCGAACCGCT
>JALYIW010000002.1 GCA_030775625.1 Pseudomonadota bacterium
CGGCGATGACCGCGCGATTCGTGCTCGAGGATGCTGTTTCGATAGCCTCCGTGTCGGAGGCCCAACGATACTGGACGTGTTCCGAATCGCTCAACGTCACCGGTACTCGATGCGCCAGGCGCAGTGAAAAAGCATGTTCCAGATTGAGCGTTATTCCCGGGGCATACACTTTGCCAAAGGCCGGCAGGATTTCGTACACCTGCGTCCATTGCAAATTCACCAGCACGCCTTGAGTGATGCCAGTCTCTTCGATGACTTCGCGCCGGGCTGCCGCATCGGCAGGTTCTCCCCATTCCAGACTCCCCGTCACCGATTGCCAAAATCCAGGCGGCCGACGCCGTTCGAGCAGTAGAAATTCGCCGTCCTGCGTGTAAATCACGATCAAGACGGATTCGGGGCGTCGAAATTGCTGCAAGAGTCAATCTATCTTCGGCGCAGTTCGCACGCGGATATGCAGCTCCTTGAGCTGCGCCTCGCTGACTTCGGTCGGGGCATCCATCAAAAGATCCGCCGCGGTCTGCGTCTTGGGGAAAGCGATCACATCGCGAATGCTGTCGGCTCCGGCCATCAACATCGCCAATCGATCGAGGCCAAACGCAATGCCGCCGTGCGGAGGCGCGCCGAACTTCAACGCATCCAACAAGAATCCAAATTTGACCCGCGCCTCTTGCGCAGAAATGCCGAGCAGATCAAAAACCACGGATTGCAGTTCTTGCGAATGAATTCGCACCGAGCCACCGCCGATCTCCGAGCCGTTCAGCACCATGTCGTAGGCCTTGGCGGTCGCCTCACCGGGGCTCGCCGCCAACGCCGCATAGTCGAGGTTCGCCGGACTGGTGAAGGGATGATGCATGGCCTGCCAGCGCTTCGCGTCCGCGTCCCACTCGAACATGGGGAAATCCACGACCCACAGCGGCCGCCAGCCCGCCACCGCCAATTTCAAGTCCTGAGCCACCTTCAGACGCAGTGCGCCCAAGGCATCACTCACCACTTTGCCTGTATCGGCGCCGAAGAAAATGAGATCCCCATCCGCGGCAGCGGTGCGCTGCAAAATTCCACTGACCGCCGCGTCGCTCAAGAATTTCAGTATGGGGGACTGCAGGCCCTCGCGCCCCTTGGCGATATCGTTGACTTTGACATAGGCCAGACCCCGCGCGCCGTAGCGCGCCACGAACGCGGTGTAGTCATCGATCTCTTTACGGCTGAGCTTGCCGCCTTGGGGCACGCAAAGCGCCGCGACGCGGCCCTGCGGATCGGCCGCCGGCCCGGAAAACACTTTGAAATCGCAGCCCTCGACGAGGTCAGCCACGTCCACCAATTCGAGATCCACGCGCAAATCAGGCTTATCCGATCCATAGCGCCGCATCGCCTCGGCATAGCTCATGCGTGGCATGGGATTCGGCAAATCGACGTCGAGCACTTGCTTGAACAAATGCCGCACCAACCCCTCCATCAGATCTTGAATGTGCGACTGGTCGAGAAACGAAGTCTCGATATCGAGCTGAGTGAATTCAGGTTGCCGATCAGCGCGCAAATCCTCATCGCGAAAGCAGCGCACGATTTGATAATAGCGATCAAACCCCGAAATCATCAGCAATTGCTTGTAGATTTGCGGCGACTGCGGCAAAGCAAAAAACTTACCCGGATGGGTGCGGCTCGGCACCAGGTAATCCCGCGCGCCTTCGGGCGTGGCCTTCGAAAGCATCGGCGTCTCGATGTCGATGAAGCCCGCTTCATCGAGATAATGCCGCATGGCCCGCGTGATGCGATGGCGCAGCAGCAATCTCTCGCGCATCTCTTCGCGCCGCAGATCGATGTAACGGAACCGCAGACGAACTTCCTCGCTCACATGCTCATCGAGCTGGAACGGCAAGGGCTCGGAACGGTTGAGAATCTCAAGTTCCTGACACAGTACTTCGACCTGACCTGATTTCAGGTTGGCGTTGGCGGTGCCCGGCGGACGCTTGCGCACCAACCCGGTAACCTTGAGCACGAATTCATTGCGGACGCGCTCGGCCATGGCGAACACATCCGCCTTGTCCGGATCGAAAACGACTTGCAGCAGACCCTCGCGGTCTCGCAAATCGACGAAAATGACTCCCCCGTGGTCGCGTCGACGATGCGCCCACCCGGCGACCGTGACGACTTGACCGGTCAAGGAGTGGCTGACGTGGCCACAATAATGAGTGCGCATAAGCGTATGAACTATAAGAGGGAAAACGCGCGATGCTAAGGCTTGCACGCGACGCGGGCAAGCCCACCCCTGCCGATGACAGCCCTTATGTCGCGTTAGCGCCGGCGTTTGCGCTTAGGCGCAGGTCTCTTGACCGGGCGCTTCGTCACGGCCTTGGCCGACGGGGACGTTGCACCACGCTTGGAAGGCTTGCTCGGCGCGGACTTCTGCGCCGAATCCTTGGCAGCCGGCTTATCCGCCGCCTTGGCCGCGGTCTTATCCACCGGCTTGACCGCATCTTTGGAGTCGGGGGCCTTGGTGTCTTTGCCCTGGGTATCCTTATCTTTCGTCGCATCCTTGGCGGCTTCTTTGCCGGATTCCTTGCCGGGTTCTTTGCCGGTATCTTTCGTAGCGTCCGCTTCAGGCCGGTCGGCAAGGTTTTTCTTGTTGTCCTGATCACCCTTGAAATCTGTCTCGTACCAGCCCGCGCCCTTGAGCCGAAAAACCGGCGCCGACATCAATCGCTGCAATTGCGGCTTGCCGCAATCCGGGCATTTCTTCAGGGGCGGATCGTTGATCTTTTGCATGACCTCGACATCGTGGCCGCAGTTTTTGCATTGGTACTCGTAAAAAGGCATGTATTTTCTAAATCTCCTGGCCTAAAGCCATTCGCTACTGACCGCAGCCCGCGAGTATATCGAACCCAGACTCAGTGCAACCGTTCCTTCTCGAACACCAATACATCCTTCTTGACCTTGGCCACCAGCCGATCCCCCGCGGCAAATTCACCGCGCAGAATGTGCTGCGCCAAGGGGTTCTCGATCTGCGCCTGGATGGCACGCTTCAACGGCCGTGCGCCGTAGACCGTGTCGAAGCCCGCCTCGCCGATTTTGTCGCGCGCAGCGTCTTCCAACCGCAGGGTGATATCGCGCTCCGCCAGTCTCTGCCGCAAGCGTACCAACTGGATGTCGACGATGGCTCGAATCTGCTCCCGTCCGAGGGAGTGAAACACCACGATCTCATCGACCCGATTGATGAATTCCGGCCGAAAATGTTCGGTGACCACCTGCATGACCGCCGCTTTCATTTTCGCGTAGTTGGCCTCGCCCGACAGTTCCTGAATCACTGAACTGCCGAGATTCGACGTCATGATCACCACGCAATTGCGAAAGTCCACGGTGCGCCCCTGACCATCGGTCAGGCGCCCATCGTCCAACACCTGCAAGAGCACATTGAACACATCGGGATGCGCCTTCTCGATTTCGTCGAGCAAAATGACGCAGTAAGGCCGGCGACGCACCGCCTCGGTCAAATAGCCGCCCTCCTCATAACCCACGTAGCCCGGGGGCGCGCCGATCATGCGTGCCACCGAATGCTTCTCCATGAATTCCGACATGTCGATGCGAATCAGCGCCTCGTCGGTGTCGAACATGAACTCGGCCAGCGCCTTGCACAATTCGGTCTTACCCACGCCTGTCGGCCCCAAGAACATGAACGAGCCGCTCGGACGGTTCGGATCGGACAGCCCCGCTCGCGTGCGACGGATCGCATCCGCGACCGCCGTGACCGCTTCCGCCTGCCCCACCACGCGTTTGCCGAGGACCTCTTCCATACGCAGCAGCTTGTCACGCTCCCCTTCGAGCATGCGCGACACGGGTATGCCGGTCCATTTGGAGACCACTTCCGCGATCTCGACCTCGGTCACCGCGTTGCGCAGCAGCTGATTAGGCTTTTGTTCCGCCTCCAATGCCTTGGCGAGCTTCTGTTCGAGGGCCGGAATGCGGCCGTATTGCAGCTCTGACATGCGCGCCAAATCCTGCGCCCGCCGTGCGGTATCCATGTCCAAGCGTGCCCGTTCCAACTCTTCCTTGATCTGCGCGGTGCCTTGCACTGAGGCCTTTTCCGCCTTCCAAACTTCCTCGAGGTCCGAGTATTCCTTCTCCAGCGCCTTGAGCGCCTCCTCCAAAATACTCGAGCGCTTGCGCGACGCCTCGTCGGTCTCTTTCTTGAGCGCCTCGCGCTCGATCTTGAGTTGGATGACGCGGCGGTCGAGTTTGTCGAGCACCTCCGGTTTGGAATCGATTTCCATGCGAATCAGCGAACCTGCCTCATCGATCAAATCGATGGCCTTGTCGGGCAATTGCCGATCCGCGATGTAACGATGCGACAGCGTCGCCGCCGCCACGATGGCAGGATCGGTGATTTCGACGCCGTGGTGTACTTCGTAGCGCTCCTTCAAGCCGCGCAGTATCGCGATGGTGTCTTCGACCGAAGGCTCATCCACCAGCACTTTTTGGAAACGCCGCTCGAGCGCGGCGTCCTTCTCGATGTACTTGCGGTACTCATCGAGCGTGGTCGCACCGACGCAATGCAACTCGCCGCGCGCCAGGGCGGGCTTGAGCATATTGCCCGCGTCCATGGCCCCCTCGGCCTTGCCGGCGCCGACCATGGTATGCAGCTCATCGATGAACAGAATCACCTGACCTTCCTGTTTGGCCAAGTCATTCAACACGGCCTTGAGCCGCTCCTCGAATTCACCGCGAAATTTTGCGCCGGCAATCAGAGCACCCAAGTCGAGCGACAAAATCCGCTTGTTGCGCAGGCCCTCCGGCACTTCGCCGTTGACGATGCGCTGCGCCAATCCCTCGACGATGGCGGTCTTGCCCACGCCCGGCTCGCCGATGAGCACGGGATTGTTCTTGGTGCGGCGGGACAGGACTTGAATCGTGCGGCGAATCTCATCGTCGCGGCCGATCACCGGATCGAGTTTGCCCTGCATCGCACGCTCGGTCAGATCGATGCTGTACTTCTCCAGCGCCTTGCGATTATCCTCAGCCCCCGCGTCGACCACCTTCGCCCCGCCACGCACTTCGTCGATCGCCTTCTCCAACGCCGCGCGGGCCACGCCGTTGGCTTTCAAGATGCGTCCCAGCTCACCACGATCCTCGCAAGCAGCAAGCACGAACAGTTCACTCGAAATGAACTGATCCCCGCGCTGCTGGGCGAGCTTGTCGGTGACATTCAACAGTTTGTTCAGATCATTGCTGAGCAGCACTTCGCCGCCGGCACCTTCGACCTTGGCGATCCGCTCCAAAGTCCCGGCCAGATCCGAGCGCAACTTGGCCACCTGAGCGCCCGCCTTCTCCAGCAAAGGCCGCGCAGTGCCTCCCTCTTGGTCGAGCAATGCCGCCATGAGATGCACCGGCTCGATGTACTGATGGTCGCGGCCAACGGCCAGTGACTGGGCATCGGCCAGTGCCGATTGGAATTTGGTGGTCAGCTTGTCTGTGCGCATAGTGGCTACCTGGGGATGCGCGCTGCTCAATTCAACGGTACCCGATGTCTTTCAACCGTCCCCTCATACTGTCGGCGTATCATTTTTCCATCCAGATGAGGGTTGCTTGGCGCCCGGTCAAGCCATCGCGCCGATGCGAAAAGTAGCGCTCCCGATCGGCGTAAGTACATTCCCCTCCGCCGTAAATGCGGCTCACGCCCGCGGCCTCGAGGCGCCGACGAGCGAGCGCGTACAAATCCGCCATGAAACGCCCGCGCGCGTTCGGTACGAACGCCGCCGCCGCGCCGCGATCGCCGGCGAGCAGCGAGTCTCGCACCTCAGAACCTATCTCAAAGTGCCGTGGACCGATGGCCGGACCCAGCCATGCCAACAGCCCTGCCGGTGACAACCTCAAGGCGCGTACCGTCGCCTCGATGACGCCGCCCGCGAGCCCCCGCCAACCAACGTGCGCTGCCGCGACCCGATCTCCCGAATCCGCCGTCAACACCATGGGTAAACAGTCGGCGGTGAGAATGGCGCAGACGCATCCGCGCCGGCCGGTAACCGAGGCATCCGCAGGCGCCGGAGCAACCGAAGTTCCCGGTTCAAGGACGGTGCGGTCGGCCACATCCAGATCCGCAACATGGGTGCCATGCACCTGCGCCAGCCACGCGGGCGCGCTCGGCACCCCGGCCGCGATCAGCAGCCGGCGCCGGTTCTCGGTCACCCGCGCCGGAAGGTCCCCGACATGGCCGGCGAGATTGAGAGATTCGTACGGTGCCGAACTGCCGCCACCCGCTCGAAAGGTAGACACCACTCGCACCCCGCGGGGGGCCGGCCATTGCGGCTCCAGCCAGGCGACCTTCACCTGGCCCGCACCGACTTGCGTGCCGCACTGCTGGCCTGGTCTTGAAGCGCCTGCGCGGCGTCCTCGCGCAACACCGCCAGCAGTTGCGCGAAATCCGGCGGCACCGGCGTTTGCAAGCTCAGCGGCTTGCCGGTGCGCGGATGAGCGAACCCCAACTTGGCGGCATGCAGCGCCTGCCGTTTGAATCCACGCAGCGCCTCAATCAACACCGGCGTTGCCCCCCGCGGGAGTCCAAAGCGTCCGCCGTACACCGGGTCGCCGACGATGGGATACTTGATGTGCGACAAATGCAGCCGAATTTGATGGGTGCGCCCGGTCTCCAGCTTCACGCTCAGGTAGCTATGAGCCCGGAAGCGCTCCAGTACCCGATAGTGCGTCACGGCGGGTCGGCCAGACCCCCGCACCGCCATTCTCAACCGATCGCCGCGATGGCGGCCAATGGGCTCATCGATGGTCCCACCGCCGGTCATGACCCCGACACACGCCGCCAAATACTCGCGCGACATGGATCGCGCCTCGAGTTGCCGGCTGAGGGAGGTTTGCGCCTCCGCCGTTCGAGCCACCACCAGCAAGCCGCTGGTATCTTTGTCGAGCCGGTGAATCAGCCCGGCACGCGGCAGTGCCGCCAATGAAGGATCCAGGCCCAACAACGCATTCTGCAAGGTATGCCGCGGATTGCCGGCGCCCGGATGCACCACTAGCCCGGCGGGTTTATCGATCACCAAAACGTCGCGATCTTCGTGCACCAGACGTAGTGCGATCGCCTCGGGCAATACCTGGGGTTGTGTTGCCACGTCACGAGCCATTTGCACGCGGACATGCGATCCCGCCTGCACCAGATCCCGGGGTTTGCAAGCCACCCGGTCAAGCGTGACCGCCCCCGCCTCGATCCAGCCCTTGATGCGGGTGCGCGAGTGCTGAGGCAACAGCCGCGCCAACGCACTATCCAGCCGCTGACCAGCCATTTGCTGCGGAATCTGCACATCGATCACTTGGAACTCTGCGGTCATACGTCACTCGAAGCTAGCGGCGAGGCATCGGGTATACTGCCGCGCTTTCGGCATCATCCATTGTAAGGAATCGCTTGTGACACTGCGTCATCTTGTCCATCCGAGCCGCGTGCTGCTGCTTGCCATCGGCGTCGCGATGCTGGCCACGGGCTGCCGCCACCACCGCGCCGACGACGCCAAATCCGGCCCCGAAGTGATCTATGCGCGCGCCCAGAAGGCGATGAAAAACTCTAGCTTCGCCGAGGCAATCAAGCAGCTGGAATCACTGCAATCGCGCTTCCCGTTCAGCGAGGCGGCGCGCCAATCCCAGCTCGATTTGATCTGGGCTTACTACAAAGCCCGGGAAACCGATCCCGCCATCGACGCGGCCGACACCTTTATACGTGAAAATCCGACCAATCCGCGGGTCGACTACGCCTATTACATGAAAGGCCTGGTGTACTTCGAGCGCCAGGCCAATTGGTTGGAGCGCAAGCTCAACGTCGATTTATCGCAGCGCCCACCCATCAATGCGCGCAAATCCTTCGAAGCCTTCCAACAACTGATCGAGAAATTCCCGCACAGCCAGTACGTGAGCGATGCGCGCCAGCGAATGATATTCCTGCGCAATCGCCTCGCGGACTTCGAATTGCACGTGGCCCTCTACTACATGCGTCGCGGCGCCTATGTGGGCGCCCTCAACCGCGCCAAGTACTGCGTCGAGAATTACGACGGCGCGCCGGCGGTCAGGAATTCACTGAAAGTCATGGTGGACGCCTACCGGGCGCTCAACATGACGGATCTCGCTGCCAACGTGGAAAAGGTGTACGCCGACAATTATTCGGGCGCCGTCGGCAATGTTTTGCCGAAAAAGCACTGGTGGAACATTCTTTAGCGCGAGGTGTAGCCACTGGTGATCGGATAGCGCCAATCGCGTCCGAATGCGCGGCCGCTCACGCGCACGCCCGGCGGGGCCTGCCGACGCTTGTATTCGTTGCGCTTCACCAGATCCAAGATACGTCCAACCGTGGCCCGGTCGAAGCCGCGCGCGGCAATCTGATCCACCGACAAATCCTCCTCGATAAATGCCTCGAGGATGGGATCGAGAATTTCATAGGGCGGCAGACTATCGCTGTCTTTCTGGTCGAGGCGCAGCTCCGCGGTCGGCGGCCGTTCGATGACCCGGGTTGGAATCACCTGTGACCTTGCATTGCGCCAGGCGCACAACCGATATACCAACAACTTGCTGCAATCCTTGATGGGCGCAAAGCCGCCCGCCATGTCGCCGTACAGCGTGGCATAGCCCACCGCCATTTCGCTCTTGTTGCCGGTGGTGAGCAGCATCCGGCCGGTCTTGTTCGAGATGCCCATCAACAGCACGCCGCGGCAGCGCGACTGAATGTTCTCCTCCGCCGTATCCGCCGGGCGGCCGGCGAACTCCTCTTGCAAGGCAGCCAGCGTTGCCTCGAACATGCCTTCGATGGAGATTTCGCTGTGCTTCACCTTGAGCCATTTGGCCTGCAGCACCGCGTCCTCCCGGCTCATTTGCGCGGTATAACGCGAGGGCATGGCCACCGAATGCACCCGGTCCGCCCCCAGAGCGTCGACGGCGATGCACAAGGTCAAAGCCGAGTCCACCCCTCCCGACAAGCCCAACACCACCCCGGGAAAGCGATGCTTGTCCACGTAGTCACGCGTGCCCTGCACCAGCGCGCCATACACACTTTCTTCCTGGCCCTGCAAGGGCACGACCTCCCCGGGCAGAGGCCGCACGCTCCCCGAGGCTTCGGCCAGCAGATCGACGGCGAATAGGCCTTCGACGAAAGCCGGCGCCCGCAGGGCGATCTTGCCCTGCGCATCCATCACAAAAGAATTCCCGTCGAACACCAATTCGTCCTGGCCGCCTATCAAATTGACGAACACCAGCGGTACGCCCGCCTCGCCCACTCGCGCTCGGCACACGTCCTGTTCGCGCTGCGCTTGCTTGTCGACTTCGTAGGGCGAAGCGTTGATGACCAGCAAGGCTTGGGCGCCGGCCCTGCGGGCGAGCCGCGCCGGCTCCGCGTCCCACACGTCCTCGCAGACCAGCACTCCCACC
>JALYIW010000003.1 GCA_030775625.1 Pseudomonadota bacterium
GCACTCACCCGCCCCACGATTCGCTGAGCAACCAAGTCTCACGAATCATGAATCACGTAACCATGGTGCATCAGGCCGTATTGCCGGCGTCGACTGTCACGACGGTACCGGTGATATGGCGTCCCCCGTCTCCCAACAGGAACTCGGCGCTGCGCGCCACATCATCCGCATCGACCATGCGGTGCAGGGCACTGCGGCGCGCGATCTTATCCCGGTCCGAGTCACTGAGGTCCTTCGTCATGTCGGTATCGATAAAGCCCGGTGCGATGGCATTGACGGTGATGCCCACCGGCCCAAGCTCGCGGGCGAGTGAGCGAGTAAAGCCAACCAAGGAGGCCTTGGTCGCACCGTAAACGGACAGGCCGCTGTAACCGGTCGATGCCGTGATCGAGGCAATGTTGATGATGCGGCCGGCTCTTGCGGTCATCATCGAGCGTGCGACATATTTTGTGAGGATGATGGGTGCGAGCGTATTGAGGCGGACGAGGCGCTCGATCTCCTGATCGCGCATCATTCCTAGGACACCTCCCGTGCCGATGCCCGCGTTGTTGATGAGACCGTATAGGACGCCGAAATCGGCGCGCACCCGCCGAACCAATGCCGGAATTTGGTCAATGCGGGACAGGTCCGCGGCGCGAAACGCGATCTGGCCGGTGCCGTCGGCCGCAGCCCGGGTCGCCGCCGCCAGTTCATCGGTATTGCTGCGGGCGATGGCGATCACGCGATAGCCGGCGCCGGCCAACCGGCGGGCCATGGCGAGTCCCAGCCCGCGGCTGCCGCCGCTGACGATGACATTACGCACCGCGGCGCTCCAGCTTTCCGGCGGAGGTCATGTCGAGTGCCGCAACGAAATGCAACGACGTCGGCACCTTATGGGCGGGCAGGGCGCGTCGGCACTCATTTAACAGATCCATCCTCAAGCGCTGCCCCGCGTTCGGCTCCATCATTACCGACTCTGCAGCGACGATGTCGGCGACGACCACTGCACCGGTAATAGGACTGCGCCGCGCGCGCACCAGGGACATTAGGACTCGAGGATCGGCGTTCAGCACCGCTTCAACCTCTTCCGGGTATACCTTGAGGCCACCGACGTTGATGATCCCGCCCTGGCGGCCGCGGAAGTAATACCGAGCCGCCTGCAGTTCAACTAGGTCACCGGTGTCGACAAACCCCTCGCCATCGGCGATCGTGGGCGCATCGCCCAGGTACCGCGCTGCGCCCTGGCGGGAGCGGATGCGTAGTGTCCCGTCCTGCTCTTTCAGAGTTATCGCGCCGTGCTCTCCGAGCACATCGGCGGGAAAACCCGCCAATCCGTCATCGACCTCGAATGCCACACCGGCCTCCGTCGAAGCGAATGCGTGCACGATTTTGGCCTTGGGATAGATGGTTTGCAAAGCGTTCAGCAGCGCTTGATCGGCGACCTCGCCTGAGAGACGCACATACTCGGGCGTCAACAGCGTCGCATCCCCGCTCATCAATGCGCGGCGCCAGTGAGACGGAGTTCCCGAGATGTGGGTCACGCCGCGCGCGGCGGCGCGCGTGAAAAAATCTCGGGTGGTCTCGCCGGCGTTGGAAAGCACGAGCGCGGCGCCGCTCAAGACAGCGCGCAAGTAGATTTGCAGCCCCCCATAGCGGCGAATGTCGTAGAAAGTACTCCAAACGCAACGCCGGCCCGCTGCCGCCTGTCGCGGCAATGACCCGGCGAGACTGTCCAGCGTGTGGACTACCAACTTGGGGACTCCCGTGGTGCCGGCTGTCAACAATACCCATTCCGTCCGATGGTTGCTTCGGCGCTCACTGTGTGGGGACGTCGGTTGGGCCGTCACGGGGTAGAAGGTCGCCGCCAACATTGATGGCGGCGCGATATCCGACACGATGGCGTCGGCTTCTGCGGTCGCTGCGATCCGCGGTAGCAGCGCCGGGGGCAGATCGGGTGGGCACAACACGATTCGGCCCGCGACGCCATCGAGTTCGATCAGTGCCATCGCCGTTGACAATTGGCTGTGCGTCGCGATCAGCACCGACCGGCCGCGCAGTGATTCGAGTGCGCCGCCCAAGGTAGACCGTCTCGCGAGGTCAGCGACCGCGCCGCCGCCGCCCGCGCCGTGAAATTCGCCTGTGAGCGTCGCCCCCGGCCGCGCGACGTGATCCCATAGCGAATTCACGCTAGGCGACGGCGTGATCGTACATTCGGATGAAATCCCCCAAAGTGACTGGAAAATCGACCCATTCGGCCGAGTTGAACGGGTCGACACCGAGGGAATCCTCTAAGGTCGCGACGATTACTGCAAAACTGAGCGAATCAAGGCCGCATTCCGTCAACTTAAGATCGTCCGATAGCGGAGCGAGCGTACGCTTCTGGTCCGCTGCGACTTGTTTAAATACCGCAATGATCTGATCTCGAGTGGACATAATCCAATGCTCCAGGCGCTGAGCCAACCGCTGGCCGATCTTAATATGAAAGCATACGCTGCGCTCAACCGGGGAGGGCCCAATTCGATGCCGCATATCAAATTTGACTCGGCATGAAGGGGCGGATCACATCCGCAAGTATCACCCAAAGTTGAGGCGGCAGCGATTCCCATTGGCATTGATGTTTCTGTCGTTCTGCGCGTGCTGAGGCGCCGCAACATGTCTACAATAGGCTATGTACGCCAGTGTATTGATCGGCATCGATGTTTCGATGGAGCGCTCATGTTCGTCGACTTAACGGTTGATTGGAGCGCTCTTTTCGGCGACAAGGTGCGCCTTCCTCGCCCCATCGAGCACCTTCGCGCGACATATCAAAGTTCCAAGCCATTTCCGCATATTGTAATTGATGATCTGTTTTCTGAAACGGTCCTTGATCCGCTCTTGCCAGAAATATCAGGAATGCGGTGCGATCAATGGATGGCTATCGATCAAGATACGAGAGAAAGAACGGTCCGGATGCGCTCGGCGGTTGAGATTGCTCCGGCGCGCGACGATCTGCTCCGCGTTACACACTCGGCGGCATTTTTATATCTGCTCGCTGAGATCACCGGTGTTGGGTCATTGTTGCCTGATCCGTACCTACAAGGTGCTGGATATGCATTAATGAGACGCGGCGACTATTTTCATGTGCATTCCGATCGCAATATCGCCTATGAGACCGGTTTAACACGACGCCTAGCAATGATCATTTTTCTAAATAAGGCGTGGAAAACTGAATATGCGGGACAGCTCGAATTGTGGAATGTCGATGCCACACGGTGCGAAGTTTCCATTGATCCCGTATTTAATCGGACTGTGATTTTCGAGGTGGCATACCCTAATTATCATGGTGTACCAACGCGATTATCTTGTCCTGCCGATCGCATCCGGCAGTCGTTCATTCTTTATTACCACACTGTGGGAAGCGCTGCGAAGAACGAAAATCCGCATACATCAATCTTTGCTCCGCGCCTGCACGGGACGAACCGCCTCACTCTGCGCTCGATTGCCCGAGATTTAGCTCCGCCACTCCTCTCAAGAGCCTTTCGGCGGTTCGTGAAACCTTCTCGGTGATTCGTTCTCAGGGAATCCTCTAAGGTCGGGACGATCATTGCAAAACTGAGCGAATCAAGGCGCGCCATGCGGCTCGGTTTTCAGAACGGCGCCCGCCAAGTAAGTCCGTCAAAGCGGGCGTAATCGCGATCCGTGGTGATCCATTCGCAGCCGAATTCTATCGCCAGGGCTGCAAACCAAGCGTCCTGAGCAATATTTCCCTTGGATTGAGATTTCTGACAAACGCTTTCGAATATCTGCCAATGCCTATCACCGGGTACGATAACAGTCGCATTGGGCTGCTGAAGCAGTGCGCTGTCGGGGCGATGCCGTAGGCGGACGCACCGTTGATCGCCGCTTCGAGCCACGACTTGTCCAGTGCGTGATGGTCGGCGTCGGAACGAAAGGCCCTAGATCAGGACGTTGACGTCGCAGAGGATCAATAGCGGTCTTCTAACCGGTCGAGGAGACTGGCGCTGTCGTTCAGGTCCACACCCGCCCGGATGCCACCTCCGGCCCGGCATTGGGGAAGCTTTATAGCCGAAAGCTCTGCCCGCTTCAGCGGACGACGCAGCGCGAGCTGCAATCCTTGCTCGATGAGGGAGGTGAGCGTCACGCCGCGTCGCTCAGCCTCTTGCCGAGCGCGCTCTAGAAGGCTTTCTTCCAGTCGAACGGTAGTTCTCATATGTCGGAGCATAAGATATGTCTATATGTCAAAAAAGCCGGCTTCCACGGGACCGGGGCCTTACGCCTTCAGGATACGGGAAAGCCCCCGTATTGCGGGTGGGGGGCTTGATTTCCGCCGCCGGCGGGTGGAATCGACCTCAAAGCTGCAAGTCCGTGCCATGCGTAAACTCACTGTGACCGCAACTCTAACGCTTCGACATCGCCGTTAGATAAAGACAGCCGAGGAAACCCCGAAGCGCGCTGCGAGCGAGTGAGCCTGACGCGCATTGATTTCGCGCTTTCCACTTAGCACTTCACTCACATTTGACTGCGAACCGAAATCTTCGGCTAGATCGAATGGTTTTCACGATCGCCAACTCTGTCGATCAGGGTACATAAGGGACACCATTTCCTTGTAGTGTCGCTCACTGCCGATAGCGCGCAATTTAACGTGAGTCTGACTCTGCAGCTCACGCCAAGTCGGTGCAAGGTCTTCAATATTTTGAATAGCTGCGCTCGTCATAGCTTCATTCTCTTGTTCCGTTTACGTTTCACTTTCCGCATCGCTTTTAGTTTTTAACACAGCCGCAAGCTTTCACCATAACCCGTCAACTCCAAATATCCGCGCCCAACGACTTCGCGCTGCTCGTACGCACGCACCGCTCCCTCCCAGTAAATCGCGCCGGTGGACAACCGCGTGTCGTTCTCTTGATCGTCGAGCAACGTTTCGAGGTCCAACATGCGCGATCCTGCGCGCACACGCCATTGCAGGGGATAGCTGATTCCCGTCCGCGGCGAAGCCCAGCGCCGGCCGGGACGAAATTCAATATCCGCCGGTCGGAGAATCTGTACTCCTCCGTCGGCGCCGCGTAGCGTGCCCCCCGCCCAGCGCTGCTCGCCCTGTGCGCCGCGGATCCGAAACGCCATCAGCGCGCCGCCATCATTTAGGTTGATGCCGATCCAGTCCCATCCCACCGCCTCGGCATCGAGATACTCGCTCGACCATTCATGATCGAACCACGCTTCGCCGCTGACGGCATCGGTGCTGCCATGGCGCGAGATGCTTCCCGACACGCGCAGGTGGGGCAGGCTGTAGTAGTAGCTGGCCGACTCTGGCGCCGGGCCTTTCCGGCTGAATCCCGATTCGCCATTGAGTAACACTGCTTGGGTGGGGGACATTTGCAAATCAAAGCCGAAGCCGTCGGCATCGATCTTCGCCGTATAGCCCTCTGCGGTACGTTTGAGCATCCAGCGGTCGATCCAGACGTGGGTATCGCCTTGCGTGGCTTGAACGAGACCGAGCCCCGCACGGCGAATGCGCTGGTCCTGCCAAAGCGAGCCGCGTTTCGGGTCGCTGATGGCGCAGTGGGCAATCAGCACTTGATTGGCAGCGAAGGAGCTGGGATTAGCGGTATCGATGGCAGGCTTGGTGCGAAAGAACGTAATTTGAAAGCCCAGCGATTCGCCGCGCTGGGTCGTCAGCCAACCGGTGACATACCACCACTCGGTGCGGAACTGCGGGTGGCTGCCGTAGTCGGCGGGGAATACCAGCGCCTTGCCGGCGGTGACCGGCGCATACGGCGGCGCCGCGGCGACCACAGCTGCGCCGACCCCAGGCGCGCCGAATGCGGCGGCCGCCGCAAACAGCCAGCCAAGAAGGCAGGTGAGTCTCTTCATCGTTTCACCAGTCCTCGCGCACCGCCCGGACGGCGTCCTGGCTCATCGCGGCACGTCCGCTCCAGGTGGCGGTGATCGCCGCGGCGACTATGAGGGTGACACTCAATAGAGCCAGCTGCCACGCCGGAATGGTGAGATTGATACTCCAATTGAACGACTGGCGGTTGACCACGAACACCAACACCAAACTCAAGGCGGTCCCGAGCCCCAAGCCGTACACCACGCCGAAGGTGCTGGTGAGAATGCCTTCGCTCGCCAGCATGCCCACCACTTGTCGGCGCAGCATGCCGATGTGGCGCAGAGCGCCGAATTCGGCGCGGCGGGCGAGGGCAACCGAACTCGCGGCGAAGCTCACGCCCGTCAGACCGATGATGACGGCTATGGCTTCGAGAGCATAAGTAATGGCGAACGCACGATCGAATATCTGCAGCGAACGTTCGCGCAGTCCGGCGCTGGTCATGATTTCAACCGAACCATGGCGCAGAACAGTCGCGCGCACCGCGGCCTCGGTCGCCGCGGCATTGGCGCCGGGCTCGAGCCAGAGTGAACCTTCGTTGGCGCTGCGATCGCCGGTCGCGGCAATGTACGCCGGCCGAGACATCACAACTGATCCGGAGCTGCGGGCATAGTCACGCCACACGCCGGCGACGGTGAACCGGTGGTTAACGCCGGCGAGCGGCAATTCGATGGCATCCCCTAGCTTGTAGCCGTACAAATCTTGCAGAGCTTCGGAAATCCACGCCAGCGGCTGCTCCGTCGGGACCGGCAGTGCGCTGTGCCGAATCAAGGGTAACTCGGCGGCCGCCTGCGCGTCGCTGTCGCCGCGGGCGATGAGCATCACGGGAGCACGGTTGGGATCGAGCAGCAGCTGACGCGTGCGCCGGAATTCAGCTCGCGACACGCCGCCGGCGGCGCCCAGCTTGATTTGCTCGGCCGCGGACCAATAGGCGGTGTCGTTGCCGAATGCTTCGCGTATTTGCATGTCCGCCGGCAATAGCTTGCCCAACCAGTGATCGAACGACACGCGGAACGAATACACCATGATGGCCATCGCCACCATCAGACTGAAGCTCACGATGATGGAGGCCAAACTCAAGGTGGACAGACCGACGTTCTCGCGCAACTGCGCCACGGCGGTGTCCAGCACGATATGCTGCGTGCGCGGCGTGAGCGCCAGGGTTCTTACCGTCAGGGAAGGAACCAACAATACCGCGCCGAACAACAGTGCACCGATCGAGGCATAGCCAAACAGCGGCAGTCCGCCGAGCGGCGGCAAAGGAGCGAGCGCGGCGCCCACGACCAACAACGCGACGCCGGAATATGCGCTGCTGCGAGTCACGACCGAGTAATCGCCATCGCCGCCTTTCAACGCGCGCGCCGGCGGCTGCCGCGAGGCTCCGCGCGCGGGCATCCAGGCGCCGATCGCGGCCACCCCGGTGC
>JALYIW010000004.1 GCA_030775625.1 Pseudomonadota bacterium
GTGATGTCCTGCACTTCGGGCAATGCAAGGTCATATAAAATCGCGACAAACTCCTCGCCGCCGTAACGCGCCGCCAAATCCAACGGCCGCTGCGTAAACTCCAGCACGGTTTGCGCCACGCGGCGCAGCGCCTCATCCCCGGCTTGGTGGCCGAATTCGTCGTTGTATCGCTTGAAATGATCGATATCCATCATCAGCACGGCGATCGAGCGTTGATCGCGCAAGGCGTGCTGCCACACGCGCGCCAGGTGTTCATCGAACGCGCGTCGATTCATGAGCCCGGACAGACCGTCGCGCGCGACCAGTTCGCCGATCATCGCGGCTTCGAGAAAACTGCGGCGATGGGATTGCTCCGAGTCACGGCACACGATTGCTCCGATCATGCACGTCACGGCCATATTGACGAAACATTCCGCCAATCCGGGAATTGGAAGACCGGCCACGATCGAGGTAATCTGGAAACTGACAATTGCAATTGCCCCCGCGGCCACGGCTTGGCGAAACAACAGGCCGGAGAAAAAGAAAATCGCCACCAAGTTCAGTGCCTCGGAGGCAAATGCGTCCTGAAGACCGGCGGCGTAGCCGAAGGCGAGGAATTCAGCGTCCAGCGCGCTCAGAATCGGCACCAACACTTGGGCAACCGCGAGGTACTTGCGTTCGTAGCGCCGGCTCCAAGTTAGCCACAACAGCATGAAGTAGCACGGAACGTGAATCAGTTTCGCTACGGACAGCGGATGAGCAATGCCGGCGTCCCGCAACTGCAGGCTCGCGATGGCGACGGCCATAAGACAAGCCCACGTGAACCATGTTCGCACGCGCAGCCGAGCCCAGCGCAAATGAGCAAGTCTGAACTCCGTTTCCACCGGCCCCGCAAAGCGCAGCTGCCCGACGCCGCGGGCCGGTTCAGGCGTGTGCGGTGAAACGGGCAACTCCTCCAGCGTCGGACGCGCGGCAAACATCACTGAATCTTATCATGCCGCGACTTGCGACCGACTGGCCGCCTAGCTGTTCAGCGTGAGCCAGCTCACAGTCGCGCTCGACCGCGAGGGCCGTGGGCGCTAAATCTTCCGGAGACGATCTTTCGGCAGCTTGAAGACGCCGGTCTCGAGGCCCTCGTAGTCCTCCGCAGCGCTGATGATTACGCGGTTGCGGCCGCCTTCCTTAGCGTCGAACAAGGCTTCGTCGGCCAGTTGCACCAAGCCCTCCGCGGCACGGCCGAGCGTGGGAATGACCAGGGCCACGCCCATGCTCACCGTCACGTCGGGGTCCGGCGGCCTTGAGGCATCGCGCACCCTGATTTTGAGGTTCAGCACGCGTTCCCGCAGCCGTTCGGCGATGTCCTGAACGTGCGGCAGCGCGAGATCATAGAAAATAGCGGCAAATTCCTCACCGCCGTAGCGCGCCGCCATATCCAACGGCCGCCGGGCAAATTCCTGCACGGTCTGCGCGACGCGGCGCAGCGCCTCATCGCCGGCCTGGTGGCCGAATTCGTCGTTATATCGCTTGAAATGATCGATATCGATCATCGCCACGGCAACAGACCGTTGATCGCGCAGCCCGAGCTGCCAGACGCGGGCCAAGTGCTGGTCGAAGGCCCGTCGGTTCATGAGGCCCGAGAGGCCGTCGCGGTCGACCATCTCGGCGATCAGCGCGGATTCGAGAAAATTTCGCCGATGGGATTGCTCGGATTCGCGGCAGACAATCGCGCCGACGATGGCCGTCACGACCATATTCGCGAAGGCCAACAACAGGACGTTCATCGGCAGGCCGGCGATAATCGCCGTGACCTCGAAGCTGACGATGGATAGCGCCGCCGCCAGCAGAATTTTCCGGTACAGGAGGCCCGTGAAGAAGAAGAGCGCCACCACGTTGATGACCTGCCCAGCAAGTTCCGCCTGGTGCCGCTCAAGGAATGATAGCGCAATGAACATCGACACGAGCATGCTGACGGCGGGCACCAGCAGAGGCGCAATGGACATGAAATAGCGCTCGTAATAGCGGCTCCAGACCAGACACACGAGCCCGAGGCCCAAAAAAATGTGGAGCGCCTGCGCGATGCCGAGCGGGGTAGCGACTCCGGCATGCAATACTCTGAGCGCGGGCAATGAAATGCTGAGAGCAAATGCGACTGAGAACCATATGCGCACGCGCACCCGCGCCCAGCGCATATGCGAGATTTCGTATTCCCGCTCGAGCGGCGCCGCGAAGCGCAGGTTCGCTACGCCGCGGGTCAACTCGTACGCGTAAGGGGAGTTGGGGAAATCTTCCAGCATGGGAGTCGCGAGAAGCATCCGTTATCCTAACACGGCCGCGGTCGGCTCCGCAGCGCTGACGACAATGTAGTCGCCATCATAAATATCCACGAGAACCAGGTGCCGTGCTGTTTCGCCAACATGAATACCTCGGCGTCAGCGAGACTGGTGTGCTCGATGGTATAGACGTCGGCACGGATGGCATCCCTGATGCCCGCCGTTCCATTAGTCGGTTTGTAGTGGTGGCTAACCCATGGCCCTAAGCCCGCCAAGAGCAGACTTGCAATGCACCATCCCGAAATTGAGAATCAGGTCACATTTGTAGGCCGCGCTGGCGCCGCGTTATGTCCGCTAACGAACGGTCGAGTCGATCGACATTAGTGCACTGTAAAGTCGTTCGCGAATAAGGGACCCAGATGCACGGCAATTGCCAATTCAGTAGACGTCGATCGGATACCGTCTTCGTTCGAGCGTACCCGCTTGGGCTACTTAAGACGGCATTGCGCCGACAATCAGACAATCAACGCAGGATAGCTCGGTCATGACACAGTTACAGAACGGACTGGAACACCGCTGGGGCGAGCGGATTCTGATCGATATCCCGGTGCAATTGTCGGCCGATAAGGTTGCGGGAATTCACGGCCGCATCAGCAACCTAAGCTTGAGTGGTGCGCTCTTGAGGTGCGATGCTAACTTGAATCTACACGCGCTCATCGAAGTGAGGATTGAACTGATACAGCCATCGCTGAACACCGCACGCGTTTTGGCGCATGTCTCACGCAAACGGAAAGAAGATGTCGGTATCGAATGGTGCGAATTCGCCCCGATGGTCGTAAAGGACTTGCTGCGATCACCATCGATGCGATTGCCGCTCTAAGTGCGGATTGTCCAAATGGCGTACTGTGCGCTAACGGACTGACAGGAACAAATGAGTCAGATTCAACATGTTGGTGCGCAAGGATGATGTAATGCCTCAGACAGTGCTTCTGATACATGACAATGGTGCGAAAGCCAAGGTGGTGAAAGACGCGCTTCTCAACTCACTTGACGGATTTTTCGTCGTCGAATGGGTCAAGCTACGTTCCGAGGGTTTGCGGCTACTGCGCAGAGACGGAAAAGAGCGCATCGCGGCGATCTTGGTGAATCTGTTCCTGTCAGATAGCGAGGGACTGGAGACCTTTGATCGGATATTTAAGATATCACCCGATGTTCCAATTCTCGTGCTTAGCAGTCTTGAACATGAGAATACGGCGAAGCTCGCCGTACAGCGCGGCGCGCAAGATTACCTCCTAGAAACTGATCTTGATAGTTACTTACTGCCGAAGGCTCTGCGCAACATGCTCGAGCGCGCATCGAATGCGGAGGCCTTGTTCAGAGAGAAAGAGCGCGCTCAGCTAACGCTCAATTCAATCGGTGATGCGGTAGTGTGCACCGAGGTTTCAGGCAATGTGACCTTTCTCAACCCAATCGCTGAGGGGTTGGCTGGCTGGCCAGCCGGTGAGGCTATCGGACGGCCATTTGTAGAAGTGTTTCGAATTATCGACGTTTTAGATCACCGGCGTGTCGTGGATCCTATAGCTTTGGTCCTTAAGACAAACAAAACTGTGACTCTTCCAGAAGGGAGCATCCTGATCCGACGGGACGGAACAGAGTCAGCTATCGAGGACTCCACCGCACCCATCCATGATCGCAGAGGACGCATAACCGGCGGTGTCATGGTCTTCCACGACGTTACCCAGACGCGCGCCATGTCGCAGAAAATGTCGCATCTGGCGCAGTACGACTATCTAACCGACCTGCCCAACCGTTTGTTGCTGAACGATCGCCTATCCCAGGCGATCGCTACGGCGCATCGCCATCAACAACACCTCGCAGTGTTATTCGTCGATGTAGACCGCTTCAAACACGTCAATGACTCTTTAGGGCACCTGATTGGTGACAAACTCCTATCGTCAATTGCTCAGCGCTTAGTTGCCAGCGTGCGTAGCTCAGACACGATCAGCCGCCAAGGCGGGGACGAATTTGTGATCTTGTTATCTTCCGTCGCACACGCGGCAGATGCCGCTCTCAGTGCGCAAAAGCTCCTTACCGTCGCCGGCATGCCCCACCGTATCGAGGAGCATGACGTGCAAATCACCTTGAGCATTGGAATGGGCATCTACCCAGAAGATGGCACGGATGCAGAGACGCTGGTGAAAAACGCTGACCTTGCCATGCTGAATGCCAAGGACAATGGGCGGAATAACTACCAGTTTTTCAGGCCCACCATGAACGAGCACGCCTTGGAGCGGCAGTCCATTGAAGGTAGCCTACGCCATGCTTTGGATCGCGGCGAATTTGAGTTGCACTACCAGCCGAAGATGGAGCTCACGGCGGAGACTCTCACCGGTGCGGAAGCGCTCATTCGATGGCGCCAACCGGAACGAGGCATGGTGCTTCCTCAGGATTTCATACCCATTGCGGAAAAGTGCGGTTATATCGTACCCATCGGCCGGTGGGTACTGCGCGAGGCGTGCCGCCACAGGCGACGCTGGTTGGACGCACATCTCGCGCCAATACCTATAGCGATTAATATTTCAGCGGTGGAATTGCGATCCAACAACTTTATTGAGCACGTGCGAGATATTTTAGAGGAAACTGGATTGGAGTCTCGGTATCTGGAATTCGAATTGACCGAAACCGCGTTCATGCAAGATCCGCAATCTACCATCGCTGTGCTGCGGGGGCTGAAGCAGTTAGGCATTCAACTCACGTTGGATGATTTCGGCACCGGCTATTCCAGTTTGAGCTATTTGAAACGGTTTCCGATTGACTCTTTGAAAATAGACAAATCTTTCGTGAAGGGTCTTTGCACGGATTCCGACGACTCGAAACTGGTCAGCGCAGTGATTAATTTGGGGCGCAGTTTCCATCTGCAGGTCATCGCGGAGGGCGTGGAAACACGCGCACAGTTTATAGCCCTACAAGCGCAAAACTGTGCGGAAGGACAAGGCTATTACTTCCAGAAACCAATTGCGGCCGATGAATTTGCCAAGCTACTTGGTGTCGACCTTTCTGCAACCGTAGTAGCCTGACGCGGCGCCCGACAATAGTCCGCCGCGTGTTGACTGCTATCAATGCTAGCATCTAGTCTGTCAAAGCGCTCAATCAGCGGGCTGCGAAACACAATCGCAGCACGGAACAGAAGCATCGCGAAATCCTCCAATCGGTATGAGGGTTTTCCGCCTCAGGTCTGGACCCACACCTCAGTGACGTTTTGCTTGGCACCATCGTCGATCACCACACACTCGATTCTATCGCCCACTCGCAGAGCAGAGGCGGGGAGCTTGCCGCTTTTGTTGGTGACGCGAACCTTTGCTGGAGAGAATCCATAGGCTTTACCCAACAATTGGATGCGCTCCGCGCGCGCATCAATCACCTCCACGACCCCGCGAACACTTCGTTCCTGGGTTACCGAGCGCGCCGCAATGTCGCGCGCTCCCGCCGCCTGATCGGCAATCGCCGGTGGCGCAAAAACGGCAACAAAAGTTATAAGAAAGAAAACACTATGACCGCGCATGAGTAGTCCTCCGCTTAAAATTTGATGAACCGCCGCCGAAGCAGTCTACGTCGGTGCGGTAGCCCTTAAGAGTGCTTGCCTCTGGTAAGGGAGATTGAAAGACATCGACTCCATCACAAAATAAACGGAATCATCGGCTGCCTCCCCCCATCGCGCCGAAAATGTAGTTAATCGAAAGAAATTGTTAGCGTTACGACGGGTCTAGCGCAGCTGCGTATTGGTTCACATCTTCAACACTTTTCTATTTATTTTGTGGCTCATCAGGGTTTCCCGGCACGCAAGTGTGATCTCCGCCCACTCGGGAATTCGGTATTTCCATAGGCTTGCCGCCGATATGCAAGGTCAGGCAATAACGATCGCTATCTGAAAGGGGAGTGCATAGGTGTCCGAGAAAGCAAGAAAAATTGAGCCGACCGCACCGGGCTTCGCGCGGGCTTCCATTCCGGTCGCGAAAAAGCAAAAGATTGCCATTTTCCTGGTGACCCAGGATGAGAGCTTATGGCCCCAGATCGGCACAAGCTTGAACGCCGATATGACTCTGCACCAAGTAGATTCAATCGATGAGCTAATGACTACGAGCCGTCTTGGACAGCCCGCCATCGTCCTGTGGGACGCCAGAGGCGCTCCGGACCATACCACTGCGCTGTCGCGCTTTCAGTTGCACTCCGCGCGCTTTTCGATAGTCGCGGTCGATGTCGCGGCCCACGTCGATGCGTGGAAGCTCCGCATCCAACACCGGCAGGTCGTTGCCGTCGTGGTTGCGCCCGTGCAGGCCAATGCGTTGACCGACGCACTGGCGAGCGCGGGCGAGGAAGTGCATGCGCGCGTGGCGCTGCTCGGTGATGGAACAGAAGAGGAGCCAGCGCTCCGAACCATCCCCGCCATCCCTACGAGCAAACGTTTCTGGCCGGCGGCGCTCATCGGCTCATGCCTGCTGATCGCTTGCGTCGTTGCGGTTGGTCTATTCCGCCGCAACGCACCCCCGGTCGCCGTTTTGGCCGTGCCGGCCGCGCAAACTGTGCCGGGAGGGTACGTCGGCGCGGCCGCGGGAGCCGATGAGAAAGTCGATGCACTGCTCGAGAAGGGGCGTCAAGCGATGCGCGACCGCCATTTTATCGAGCCCACCGAAGGCAGCGCTTTGTCTCTCTATCACGATGTGCTGATTTTCGATGCCCACAACGGCGAAGCGCAACAGGCATTGCAGCGCTTGGCGCAGATCCTGTTCTCGCAGGTCCAATCGGCCTTGGACGCCCGCCAATTCGATGCGGCCTTACTGGCTCTGGAAACCGCACGCAGCATCGATCCGGCCGATCCGCGCTTGAGCGCTCTGGATGCGCGCGTGGTCAGCTTGCGCGCGGAGCTCGGTTTCGCGCAGATTCAAGCAGCCCTCAGCGCCCAGAACTACGAACGGGCAACGCAATTGATCGAGGACGCCGCGCGCGCCAAGGTGCTGAGCGGTGCGAAGCTGACCCAATTGCGCGACGAAGCTCGCCGACGCCGCGAAGAATCCGACACAGTTAACCTCGTCAAGCTGATCGACACGCGGTTACAACAGGATCGACTGATCGATCCACCCAACGATAGCGCCGCCTTTTATTTGTCTCAAGCACTCAAAGCCGGGGTGGCCGCCGCGGCCTTGCAAGCGCAGTCTCAAGAGTTAGCGAAGCGTCTAGAGCAGGCGGCGCGCGGCGCCATCGAGCATCAGCGTTTCGCTGAGGTTGATCGGTTGCTCAACGAGGCACGCAGCGCCGGTGTCTCCGCCGCCGCGGTGACGAGTCTGCAGCACGACCTGGGCGTTGCGCGCAGTCAGCAGGAACGCGAGCTGAATGCCCCCCAGCAATTCCTCAGTCTCGCCCAGGCGCGCCTGGCACAGGGACAGGTGCTCGAACCCGAAAAAGATAATGCGCTCTTCTACGTCAATCAGCTACGCAACCTCGATCCGAAGAATACCGGACTTGCGCAGATTTCAAGCGCCGTGCAGACGGCTATTCTCGCTCGTATTCGCACAGCCCTCGACGCGGCGCAGTTGGCGAAGGCCGAATCCTTACTGCCGTTGGCGAACAGCCTTGGCGCCTCATCTGAACTCAATATGCTCACCGATAAGCTGGCACAGGCGAAACTCGCCGCCGCGGCGCCCCCAGAGGTGCTAGTCAAGTCTCTGAGCGCGCTCACCACTCTCGCGCCGGACTACCCTCAGGCTGCAATCGATCTGAAGGTCGAAGGCTGGGTCGCGCTCGCTTTTACCGTCGCAGCGGATGGCAAGGTCACGAACGTTAGCGTACTTGAGGCCATGCCGCGGGGTGTATTCGAGGAAGCGGCAACGAAGGCGCTCTTGCGTATGCGCTATCGGCCCGTCATTCAGGGCGGACAGGCGGTCGCGGTCAGCACGAAGGTGCGTGTGGCATTCCATTTGCACTCTTAGGCAAAACCCCTGATGAGCCGACGCGCCTCATTCAGTCCTCGAGTAGCTCCGAAGGGCAGTCCACGCTCCGCCAGCGGGAAGCGGTCGTGCCTGATCGTGCACGACGATCTGACGTTGCGCTTGAAACTGGCAGATCTAGCGCGCCAGGCACTGCCTATGCTTGCCGTGGACACTATGACCCGGGCAGGATTCGAGGCGCTGGCGAGCGAGCGCCTGGGCACTTATTGCGCGGCTCTCCTGATCCTTGAGTTTATTCCCCGAGAGGCGGGTGCGGACCCGTTCGCCGTGCTGTCGCGCGTGCGCGAACTGGCGCCGCGTCTGCCAATCCTGGTGTTCGCGCGCGGTGGCGATGAGCGCTGCGCGGCGCGGGTGATGAAGATGGGTGCCAGCGATTACTGGCCGGTTCATTCGGTCGATCCGCGCGAACTCAGTGCCGTATTACAGTCCTTTCTCGAGCCACCGGGCGATATCCTCGCGGCGAGGCTGGCATCTCAAAATCAACGGCATGCGCCGCAGGTGGCCGGATACCGATTGATCAAGACCATTGCGCAGTCTTCCGCCGCGAGCGTCTATCTCGCTGAGAACCAGGAGATAGCGCACCCCGTGGCGCTCAAAGTACAAGCGATCGACGGCATGCAAAGCGTCTGCGAGTCGGACCGTCAGCGCTTCGCCCGGGAATGCGAACTGCTATCCACCTTGAAACATCGCTCCATTGCGGACGTGCTCGATTTCGGCATTACGGAAGAGTATTTGTTTCTCGCCTTGGAGTACTTTCCTTGCGGGAGTCTGCGTGACCGTCTGAAGAATCCCCTGAGCGAAGCCGACGCCCTCAACTATGCACGGCAGATCGGCGAGGCACTTCGCATCGTGCATGCCGCCGGCATCGTACACCGGGACTTAAAGCCATCGAATCTGATGTTGACCGACGAGAATCGGTTGGTTTTGATTGATTTCGGGGCGGCGCGACTCGCATTGGTAGCGAGCGACATTACCCGGGGCGGTCGTCGGCCGGGTACCCCGTTCTACGTGTGTCCCGAGCAAATCGAGGGCCACCCCCCGGACGAGCGTGGGGACCTCTACAGCCTCGGCATCCTCTTGTTCGAAATGCTCGCGGGATGCGTGCCCTTTTCGGGTAAGACGCTGACCGACATTCTCGATGGCCACCGCTTCAGGGCCGTACCGCGCCTGCCGGGGAGCCTCGCCCGCTATCAACCCATCGTTGACCGCTTGCTCGCCAAGAGTCCGAGCGATCGATATGCCTCAGCCACCACGTTTCTCGAGGGGTTAGACGCGGTGCCCGCATGAACCCCATCGCCAGTACTCGGCAAACCACCAGGGAGCGCTTGATTCATGAATGCTCGTTTCACTCAGTTTTCCTTCCCAGGGCTTTCCTTGCGCGGCTTGGGCGCGCTGGTCGCCCTTCTGGGCTTGAGCTTTGTCGCGGCCGTCCTCGTCCCGGGGCTCGAGGTAGCCACCGAGCTTGAGGACAGTTCGATCGCGCTCCAAGTGGTCGGTGAACAACAACGCGATTTGGCGCTCCTGCGCGCCGCCCTCGAGTCCTCGCATGATCGCTTGCAGTCTCGGGGATACATTGGGGACTCCTTGATTGAGCTGCGAACGGCCGCGGGAAAACTCGACGTCGCTTTGGATAACTTGGTTGCAGCGCGCCCGGTGGGGTGGTTTGCCCGAATCGTGGGTGGAGCGGCGGTTGCCGAGCCAATCGCCGGACAGCATGCGACGCTGTTGCGCTCCCTCTGGGCGACAGAACGCACTGCCCTCGATCCGCTGATGGGATTTAAGGGAGTGCCCTATCAAGACAATGAATTGACCGGCACCGGCCTCAATGAGAACGGCCGGCAATTCGAGCGCGACGTGAACGCGGCGGTCCGCACGACCCGTCACACACTGCCGTTGCTCGACGGCGAATTGACGGCCATGGGCGTGCGGTTACAGAGTGCGAACGCGCGCTCCGCCGCGCAACTGCGATTGGTCATGCTCGCGGGGCTGGTGATCTCCGGCGTGCTGATCGTACTGGTGACGATGTTGCTCAGTACACGGCGACGACAGGAACGCACCTTGCGCGAAGCGCGCCAGCAGACTGAGGATATCCTGCGAACAGTCAAGGAAGGACTTTTCTTGCTCGATCAGCAGTTGGTCATCGGCTCGGCTTACTCGGCTGCCCTCGAGACCATGTTTCAACGCAAGGGCCTGGCGGGGATGGCCTTCGAAGATCTGCTCAAAGATATCGTGACGGCGCGCACTCTCGAGACCGCGGTCAAATTCATCTCGATACTCTGGGCCGAGCGGACCAACGAGAAACTGGTCACCTCGATCAATCCGCTCGGCGAGGTCGAAGTGCATGTGGACAATGGTCGCGGCGGTATCGACACGCGCTACTTGGAGTTTGCTTTTAATCGAGTGCGAGTGGACGGTAAAATTACCCATGTCTTGGTGTCGGTCTCGGATATCACAGACCGAGTCGATCTCGCTCGGGAGCTGTCGGACTCGCAATCCCAAGGCCAGGCTCAGATTGACTCGCTGCTCAGCATTTTGCACGTGGATCCGCTTCAGCTGGCCTCTTTCTTAACCGATTCCAATGCCTCCATGAAAATGATTAACTCGGTGCTGCGCGAGCCCGCCCGGGAGGAAGCGGCGTTTCGTAAGAAACTCGATACCCTGTTCCGACAAGCCCACTCGGTCAAAGGGGAGGCGGCCGCGCTCGGTCTATCGTCGATTGAAACTCGAGCGCATTCATTCGAAGAGGATTTAAAGGCGTTGCGAGAAAAGCCCGGATTATCCGGCAACGACTTCCTGCCGCTGGTCATGAAGCTCGATGACCTGTTGACGCATCTGCAATCCTTGAGCGATGTGGTGTCGCGACTGTCGCGCCTGCATGCCACACCCACCGACGTTCAGCACGCGGCGACCACGGTGATCTCCGAATCGGCGCACACGCCAGTCCCATCGAATCCTGGCCTGGTATCCGCACTCAGGCAGCTCACCGAGCGGGTTGCCGCAGGTCACAACAAGGGGGTGACTCTACACTGTGTGGGTTTTGACACGATACCGGAGGAATACCGGCGGATCGTCAAAGACATCGCGATCCAAGCCGTGCGCAACGCGATCGTCCATGGCATCGAGCCCGCAGCAGCGCGGATTGCCGCAGGGAAGTCGCCCTTGGGTACGGTGCGCTTGGAGTTTCAAGATCGAGGACCAGAGGGCTACAAACTGAGTGTCGAGGATGACGGCCAGGGACTTTCCCCGGACCGCATTAAAGAAGTCGCACTGAAAAAAGCGATGATCACCCCAGAGCAAGCGGCTACCTTGGACGCGAAACAAACGTTTGCGCTGCTGTTTTTACCGGGTTTTTCTACCGTGGAAAGTGCCACCAAGGATGCAGGACGCGGAGTAGGCATGAATCTCATCGCCGATATCGTTTACCGCGGTGGCGGTCAGGTGAAGGTCGCGACGGCGCTTGGCAAATTCACGCGGCTGTCGATGACGCTACCGTCGCCCAGCCAAAGCGCAGACGCAACGGAGGCGGCGTGATACCGATGGATACTCACTCCTCATCCCCTCTAAAACTCATGATCGTGGATGATTCGAACATCATTCGTCGGCGCATCGAACGCTCGCAGCAAATTGCACGCCTGGAAGTAGTAGGCGCCGCCGTGAACGGGCGCGAGGCGGTAAAGTTATTTCACCGCACCCAGCCCGATGTGGTCACCATGGATCTGACCATGCCGGAAATGGATGGGATCGAATGCGTGCAGGAATTGGTCGCCATCAATCCTAAGGTGTTGATCCTGGTGGTCTCTGCGCTCGCGGACAAGGCAACTGCGGTGGAAGCCATCGAGAAGGGCGCCAACGGCTTCCTGTGCAAGCCATTTTCCGATCGGCAGCTCAACGAGGCGTTGGAAGAGCTATTGTCAGGAGTGTGACATGTTGAAAGAAGCTGAAGTACGCACCTTCATCGAGGGCACGACCCACTATTTCGAGACCTCCGCGCAACAGGCGGCGAGCGTGGGTTCACCGTATTTGGTCACGGATGGCAACCCGGGCAACTACGAATATACCGGTGTCATCGCCGTTTCCGGCGCGCGCAAAGGCATTGTTTATTTTACCGCCCCGCGCGGGATGCTCACCGTGCTCTTGATGCGCATGCAGGAAACCGATACGAGCGATGAGAACATCAAGGACCTGGTGGGCGAAGTGGCAAACACGATTTCCGGCAACGCACGCCGAGATTTTGGTAAGAACTTCATCATCTCCGTGCCGCTAGTCCTATCCCCAATTGATGATAAAGTGGTTGCGCCGCACTCCCGCTCCTATGTCATGCCGATCAATTGGCGCACCCACTCAGCCAAGCTCGTGGTCTGTCTCGAGTAGGCTTCTTATCGCAGCGCTTCGAAGCCGGGATGCGCGGCCGCATAAGTGAACAATGCCCTGGGGTTCAACCGCGTGCCATAGCCGAGCCGCCGTCGGCACGCACAAATTCCATCGCGGCCAAGCGGATTGCGTCCGACTGTGCGGGATAGACATGCAGGATACCGGCCAATTTTCGCATGCCAACGCGTGCGCTCATCAGCGCGGATATTTCGTTGATCATCTCGCTTGCACGTGCCGCGACAATCGTCGCGCCGAGGATTTCATCGGTGCCGTCGCGTACATGAAGCTTGACGAATCCCTCGTCTTGGTCATCGGTGATCGCCCGATCGACGTCCTGCATCATGATAGTGAAAGATTTGACCGGAATGTCGCGTTCATGCGCTTGCCATACTTGCATGCCAATGTGCGCGATTTCCGGATCACAGAAAGTGCACCAAGGGATGATTAAGCTCGATTGGCGCCCGCGTCTGCTCGTCAGCGCATTGGCGGCCGCCAATCGGCCGGTGGCCTGCGCGACATTGGTGAATGGGTGAGTCATGCACACATCGCCCGCAGCGAACACGTGGCGGTTCGAGGTGCGCAGAAAATCATCGACCTTCAAACCGTCGTCGGCATTGTGGGCGATTCCGGCCGCCTCGAGGCAGAGATCGTCGACATTCGGAATGCGCCCGATGCTGAGCAGAACCTCATCGACTGTGATGACGCTCGTTACATCGTCACTGACGAGTTGGATTACCTTTGCCCCATTCTCGAGCGCGGCGCCGGTGACGACAGTGTTGAGGCGAGTCTCCACGCCGTCCCGTGACAAGGCCCGGGACAAGATCTCGGCGGCGTCACGTTCCTCTCGGGGAAGAAATTTAGCTTCGTTTTGCACAATCGTGACATGCGCGCCCAACCGGCAAAAGGCCTGCGCCAACTCGCAGCCGAGCGGTCCTCCACCGATGACAGCCAGTCTTCGTGGAAGCTTCGTGAGATCGAAGATGGTGGAACTCGTGAGAAATCCTGTCTGGTCGAGCCCCGGAATATCTGACGGCCGATGTCGGGAGCCCGTTGCGATAATGGCTTTTGTGAACGCGATGGTGGCGGAGCCGACCAGGACGGTTCGCCGATCGGCGAAGGTAGCGTCACCGAAGAAAACGTCGATTTTCTTGTCGACCAAGCGACGGACAGAATGGTATCCGGCGAGCCGCGTACGGATTTCATGCATGCGTGCCATCACCAAGGCGAAAGTGACCGGGGACTCATCGACGGTAGAGGCGTCAAATTCTCTGGTTTTGTGATTTGCCTTTGTGAGGCTCCCGCTGCGGATAAGGGCCTTGCTAGGTATGGAGCCGACGTTCAACGAGTTGCCGCCCAGCCGATTCTTTTCAATTAGTGCGACGGCGAAACCCCAACTGGCCGCCGCTTCGGCCGCTGCCAATCCGCCGGGCCCCGCGCCGATGACGACTAAATCGTAGAGACCCTTGGGTGTGGGATTGATCCAATCCGCGGGCCGAACTCTTTCTAGGTAGGCCCGCAGGCCGGCGTCAGTGTTTTGCTTTTTTTGTGCCATCACAGCCACCCACCTTCGAAACCCGCGCCCCTAAGACCGTCTACGAATACCGAGCTGCGGCGAGTGATATCCCAGAGTAATCCGCTGCGATAATTCTCGATCATCAGCACCAGCAATCCCTGGTCGAGCCCGAACCAACCTTCGGATAGCCAGCCGCTGCCATTTTCAATCAAGGTCGGATTAAATCCGCTCGAAAATCGATCCTGACTGCACACTTGCGGATACCGGTCCAAGAGTTCTCGCACCCCCGCGATCGCGGCTCGGGCATTGAACGGCAGGCAGGCGAGCATCGCCCAGGGCGAGAGCGTTCCATCGTCGGGACCGTAGGGTACCCCGCGAGACATGTAACCGAAAAAGCGGCGGTCGCGACGCGTCTGGCGCATGGCTTGATCGTCGGGTCCTTCGCCGGCGGTGATGCCCCATATATCTCTGTCGTAGCCGATGAACCCTTGGGGGTTGCGCTCGCAATACTCACGTTGTATGGCAATGGCACGGATGGTATTGTCAAAATAAGTACTGCCCTTCTCGCGCATGAACCGGTCGCGAATACCACGAAAATCGATCCACGCATGCGAAAACAGATGCGTAAAGAGCGGTCCCGAATACAGTACATCCTGCGAGAGCAAATTTTCCCACTGGTAGGTCGAGGTCCACCCGGCGAAGCTGTCGGGGGGAAGAGGCTGACCGGTCGCTCCGATCCCCAAGATGTAGAGAATCGTCGCCTCGTTATAACCTTCCCAGCCGTAGTGCAGGAAGCCGCATTCGGGCTTCCACCCTTGCGCGAGCGTTTGGCTTTGACCCCAGGTCCAAGGCCAATCGACCCGTCGAACAATCGCTTCCGACAGAGTGCGGATTTCGAGCTCGGCGCCTACTCCGTCGAAATAGCACCCGCTGACGATGACTCCGGCGAGAAGCAGCGCGGAGTCGATGAGCGAGAGTTCGCACTGCCATACGCGCTTGCCGGTATGCATATCCAAGAAATGATAATAGAAGCCCTTGTATCCAGTGGCCTGCGGGGCGGCGCTCTGAATACTTGCCGAAAAAAATCGCAACGCCGCCAGGGTGCGTGCGGCAGCTTCTTTCCTCGATAGCCAGCCACGCGCCACGGCGACCGGGTAGGCGGACAAGGCCATACCCACTACTGCAATGCTGCACGGCGCGCCCGGTCTTGAGGTATCGGCCACCAAGCCATTGCTGATATTGATATTCTCGTCAAAGTAGGCGAATGCGCCGCGCTGCAGTCGATCGAGCAAGGCTTCATCGCTCAATGAGTTCAACGATGGAAGCAAACTCAATTTATCTTTGATCATCGCTTTTCTCATCCGACCCCGATCGCATAGTGATAAACATTTTCGCCGCCGTAATAGCCTGTGACGATCAGTCCACCGCAAGCGATGAACAGGAGAACTAAGTACAACCAACCGGGACGTGATGCAGGATGGCCGGCCGCGCCGCGCCATATAGCCAACAAAACGATGAGCTGACTGGTACAAACCGCCCAAATCATGTGCCGCGATACCGAGTACTGCGCGCCGTCGTGCAATTGCAAATGAAGTGCAGCGCTCAGCCCGCTTCCCAGAGTCAACAGTACGGTGACGCCTCCCAAAATCACATTCCAAGTGCCGGCGGCCGCCAGCGAGTTCTGCCAAGCACCGTCGCGCAGCAGCTGCGCGCAAAGCAGGCACAGCGCCCCGATAATGGTGAGCGCAAGCGGAAAGTGCACCAACATCGGGTGCAGTTGTAAATGGGAGATGGCGCCGCTCATTGGCCGAACCCGAGATACGGTGTGAGATAGTAGGTCGCGAACACGAATACCCAGATCAAATCGACAAAATGCCAATAGAGCACTCCAGCCGATACTACGAGACGTCGACGCGGACTGAAGTAATCAAGCGCGGTCCAGAGAAAGAGCGCAGCCAGAATGAGCAAACCGACCAGCACGTGGGCGATGTGTAAGCCAGTCGTGATGAAGTACAGTGAAGAATAACTCGACGTACCGAGGCGGTAAGCTTTTGCCTGCCATTCCATCCATTGAACGCCAGTGAAAATCGCGCCCATGATGAGCGCCACACCAAATCCCACCAGCGCTTGCCCGCGCCGCTGTTTACGTACTCCCCGTTCGCCGCACCACGCGACCAGGCTCGAGGCCAACAATAGCAGGGTGTTGGGCAGCGCGAGCTTCAGGTCGGGACGAGTTTCGAGCAGCCAGCCCGGATGGGCGGTCGCACCCATGTAATAGTAAGCAAACAAGATATACATGAAGAGGGCACATTCACTGGCCACGAGCGTAGCCATACCCCACCATCCGATGCCGTGGCGCCCGACGGGCCCTACCGGCATGTTTTGCGGCTGCGACAGTGCCAGCTCAGGCACGCACAGGCTCGCGTTCGCGCAAATCTTTGCGTGGCCACATCCACAAGATCAATGCCGCTCCCACAACCGTCGCGCCGATGCCGGCGGCGCTCCAAAGCCTCAATAACAGCCCGGCAAAAAGCGCGCAAAGCCCGACGGCCAGCAGCAAAGGTGCAGCGCTGTCCTCGGGCATTTCCAGGATCATTTCCGGTGTAGCCTCGAGCGCTGACGTGCCGACGGTCTCTTTGCCGGTATCGAGGAGCATCCCTCGCTCGAGCGAAGATAATGCACCGTCGGCGCCGATGCGCTCTTCCCACAAGGGGTGTCGCGAGACGATGGTGGGGATAATCGCGAAGTTGTAAGGCGGCGGTGGGGAAGGAATGGACCACTCGAGGGTTGGACCATCCCAAGGATTTCTACCCGCGGCAAGCCCTGACTTGATGCTTTTGAGCACATTCACGAAAAATAGCAGCACGCCGACCGCAAAGACGAAGCTGCCAATCGATGTGATCAGGTTCAAGAGCTGCCATCCGCCGTAATCATTGTAGGTGTAGACCCGGCGGGGCATGCCGAGAAGACCGGTCACATGCATCGGAAGAAACGCCAGATTGAATCCCAGAAACATGGTCCAGAAATTCCAGCGTCCGAGTTTATCATCGAGCAGCCGTCCCGTCATTTTGGGAAACCAGAAATAGGTCGCACCGACCACCGGGAACACATTGATCCCGATCAAGACGTAATGCAGATGCGCGACCACAAAGTAGGTATCGGTGAGCTGCAAGTCGACAGGTACGCTCGCGGTCATGAAGCCGGAAACCCCGCCGATAACGAACAACAGGATCATGGAAGCAAAAAATAGGAAAGCGGTGGTAATCACCGGCCGGCCATGCCAAATTGTCGCGATCCACGCAAAGACGGCGACCGCCGAAGGAACGACGATGACGATCGATGCGCCGGAAAAGAACGACAAGCTTAAGCCTGGCAAGCCGGTGGCGAACATATGGTGAACCCATACGCCAAATCCTAAGATCATCGTGGCAACCGTCGAAAGCGCCACCAGGGAGTACCCCACCAAGGGTCGGCGGCAAAATACCGGCAAGCCGTCCGACACCATCCCCATGGCCGGCAGCACGATGGCATACACCCAGGGGTGACCGAAGATCCAAAACAAATGCTGCCACAGCAACGGCTGCCCGCCACCGGCCGCATCGAAAAAATGGGTACCGAACTGCCGATCCATCCACAACATAAAAAAAGCGAGGCTGACGGCGGGGACGACGACAAGATTGGCAACGCTCGCCGTGAGAGTTCCCCACACGATGATGGGCACGCGATTGATCGACATCCCTGGCGCGCGCGTCGTGAATGCAGTCACGAGAAAGTTGGCTGCCCCGACAGTTGTCGAAATGCCGAGGAACACCATGCCCAAAGCATAGACGTCCTGATTGATTCCGGGATTGTAGTCGCGCGACGCGTACGGCACGTAATTGAACCAGCCGTCGTTCGGTCCGTGACCGGTCACGAATCCCGCATACAGGAATAGCCCCGCCGCAAGATATATCCAATAACTGAGTGCATTGAGTCGCGGAAAAGCCATGTCACGGCTGCCGAGCAGCAATGGCCAGAGGTAATTGGAGAATCCCGACAGAATCGGCGACGCGTACAAAAAAATCATGGTCATGCCATGGGTCGAAAACAGTTGATTGTATTGTTCGGGCGTCAGCAGGGTGAGGTTGGGCCCGGCGAGTTGCACGCGCATGATGAGCGCCTCGACACCGCCCAGCGCCAAAAAGACGAAGGCCGTGACCATGTAGCGTATGCCGATCTCTTTGTGGTCAACGCTCATCAAAAAGCCCTTCAGGCCCGGACCGGGTTGCCAGAATTTCAACAGGCGCGCCTGGTGTTCCACGCTGTCGATACCGATGACGGGCGTACGATAGTCGGGCTGTCTCATTTCAACGATTCCATGTAGGCAAGCGTGTCGGCGAGCTGCTGTGCGGATAGATGCTGCTCGGGCATCAGCGTATTGGGTTTACGTGTCTGAGGTGTCTGGATCCATTCGCGCAAGCTCGATGAGTCGTTATGCACCGCGCCGGCCGCGAGCATCTGACGGCTCATGACATGCGTAAGGTCCGGCGCACTCACCGCCCCAGCTGCAGTGCCCCTAACTTGATGACAGTGTCCGCACCGGTATTCGACCAACGCCAGGCCGCGAGTCTGCTCCGCAGTCGACGGCGCGGTCGCGGGTCGCAACTGAGTGGCTCGCCACGCAGCGAAGTCGGCTTTGTCATCGGCCACAACCTCGAACTGCATGTGAGCGTGTTGAGAGCCGCAATATTCGGAGCACTGACCGAGATAACGTCCGGCATGGTCGGCCTGCAGCCAACTCAAATTGGTTTGACCCGGAATCGCATCTGTCTTGCCGGTGAGTTTCGGTACCCAGAAACTATGAATGACATCCGCGCCGTGTAGTCGAACCAGCACGGCAACCCCGACAGGAATGTGAATCTCATTGGCGGTGACGAAGGTTTCCGATGGAGTCGGCCCATCGTAGCGAACCTCCCACCACCATTGACGTCCCGTGACATCGAGAATCAATTCCGGGTGGAAGGGAGGCTGGGAAATCGCGGCAAGACTCACCATAGTCCAGACCATCGTTAGGGCGAGAGGCACCGACGATGCCAGCAGTCCTACAGTGATCCATCGAATGCCGTTAACGCCACGCGCGATTGGGATGGAGTGCATATCGGTTGAATCATCGCCGGGCCTCGTGCGCCGCAATGCGATCCACAGGAGTACCGCGATCACGGTGCAAACTATGGTGGATATGATCAGGGTGAACCATGTCAACGTGACAATGGAATGCGCTCTCGGGCCTGCGCTATCCAGATACCCGAGAGGCGAGGCATTCATGCGGGACGCGGTTTATCGATCGACGCCCACATTCTGCTGACCGAACGAATCGCTGTCCAAAAAGACAACGCCACGCCCGGAACCCACATGAACACACCGCCCAACTGCTGATCTTGAAGCGGCGTCAGACCCCAAATAAAGGTGGTATTGAAATGCCACGCGAACAAAGGCCGGGTTGCGAAGGTCAGTACCGCGCCGAGAAGCCCCATCTGCACGAAGCTAAAGGTGCCGACCGCCAGCGCACCAAACGCTTTTTGTGGAGCATGATGCAGTAGCTCTCTCCACAACCAAACCGCGCTTCCGAACAGGGTCAGATGCATTGCCCAGTAAGCGGTGACCGAAGTAAACGTGGCCGCGTAGGGCACAGGCATGTGCCATATCCACAGCGCGAGAAAAAACAGAATGCCGCTTGCGCCTAGCGAGAAAGTGGATCTGCACAATCGGAGGGGGAGCGCCAACGCGATCAGCGGAGCGGCGATGAGTACGAGGATCATATGCTGAGCGACACGGGCCGAGAAAAGAGCGACTGAAAGCGCACACAGCGGTGAGACGAGAGCGATGGACGCGACCAGCCACCCCGTCATGGCGTAGTGACGCCGAGGATCCCGTGCAACGATCCACCAGTGGGCGGCACCGAGCGCGAACAGTGATCCCAGCAATACTGGATCCCAATTAAAGCGGCTTATCAAAGTTCCTGGGCTCGGTGGTATCCCACAGTAAGGAAGCGCTTGCAACATGGGCCTGTCGTCTTGAAAGGTACCGCCCCACTTTATAGCAAGTCCGCCCCCTCAGATGACGACTTTGTTGCGAACTGGACCCAACTGAAGGTCCTGTGCAATAGCGCTTGCCACGAAGCTTATTTCTTACCAGCATTTGGGGTCAGAAAAAGAACTGCAGCCCCGCTGCCAAGCGGTGATCGACGGCGGATTCGCCCTCGCGCCGTGCGTAGGTGGCGGTGGCGCCCAATTTGCGGTCCCAGACAAAGCCCAGATACGGGGCGAAGCCGCGCGTGAACTCATAGCGCAGGCGCAACTCAAATTGCGCACTAGAGAGGCCGGCACCGATGTTACGTTCAGGGTCGGCTTTGCCGTAAGCGTTGAGTTCGATTGCCGGCTTGAGAATCAGGCGCTGCGTCAAATAGAGAGCGTATTCCACCTTGAAGCGCGCCGCGGTCCGCCCGGCATCGCGCACATAGCCGGTCGCCTCAATATCGAACCAATAGGGAGAAATACCTTGAACACCAAACGCCAGCCATTCGCGGGATGGGCCGCCGCTGAAGTCATAGCGCATGCCGAGCTGAGTGTCCCAAAAAGGGAGGAGTGCACGCGCCCACAAGGCTTCGACCTTGGAGTCCGCGGTGCGATCCCCCAAGGTTTGTCCTTCGCTTTTCGCCCAAAGCTTATTGAAATCCCCGCCGTACCAGCCTTGCACATCCCAAGCGCCACCGTTGTGATTGCCGTACACAGCTTCGAGATTGTCGACAAAGAAAAAGTGCTGATTGGCTGCATCGTCCATATCCATGCCAGGCATCGAGGGCGGATGATAGTCTTGGCTCGCCGCCGCACGCTCCAGTGCCGGCCCGGATGTTTGGGCATGCAGCCCGGTGCTCGCTAGTAATGTCAATGCGCCGAGAAGCCCCGTGAGCCGCTTCACGCGACCACCACCTCGCGAAACATGCCGGCTTCCATGTGATACAGCAGATGGCAGTGATAGGCCCACTGGCCCGGGTTATCCGCGGTAACGAGGTAACTCAGTTGCTTGCCCGGTTGCACCACGAAGGTGTGCTTACGAACCAGGACATCGCCGTTCTGCGCCTCAAGTTCCCCGAACATGCCGTGCAGGTGAATGGGGTGTGCCATCATGGTGTCGTTGCTCAACACGATGCGTAGCCGCTCGCCGTGATCGAAATGTACCGGCTCGGCCTCGGAGAATTTCTTGCCGTCAAAACCCCAGAGAAAGCGTTGCATATTCCCGGTGAGCCGCAGCTGTATTTCCCGTGTCGCGCCGCGCTTATCATTGGAACCGCCGACAGTGTGTAGATCGGCATAGGTGAGCACATGTCGGCCGTTCCCCCGCAGCCGGGGACCCGGATCGTTCAATTTTCGATCCGGGTGCATAACGCGCATATCGACTGCCGGATCGCGGCTATTCATGCCCTTCATCGACATGCCTTGCCCATCGCCCATCGCCATTGATCCCGACATTCCTTTCATGTCCATGGCACCGTGATCCATCGGCATATCCATGGACATCTTCGGATCCATCCCCATCATCATCTCGCCCATCCCCATATCGGTCATGGTGAGCCAGGTCTTGGGGTCCATCGGTGGCACGTCGGCTTGCATGCCGGCACGGGGGCTCAAAGTCGCGCGTGCATAACCGCTGCGGTCCATCGACTGAGCAAAAAGTGTGTAAGCGCGATCGTCAGAGGGCTCGACGATCACATCGTAAGTCTCGGCGACGCCCAGTCGGATTTCCTCCACCGTCACCGGCTCCACCCGCTGCCCATCGGCGCTCACGACGGTCATTTTGAGCCCCGGGATACGCACATCGAAAAAAGTGGAGGATGAGCTGTTGATCAAGCGCAGCCGTACCCGCTCACCGGCTTTGGCAATTCCCGTCCAATTGGCCGCGGGCGATGCGCCGTTGACCAAGTAGGTATAGGTCGCACCCGACACATCGCCTAGATCGGTCGGGTTCATGCGCATCTGGTTCCACATGCGCCGTTTGGCCAGCGCAACGCTGATGCCTTGGGCATGCACATCGTCCATGAACTTTGCTGCGTCTGGCAACTGGTAATTGTAATAATCACTCATTCGCTTCAAGGTCGAGTACACATGTTCTGGGTCTTGATCGGTCCAATCGGAGAGAAGCACCACGTGGTCACGATCCGCTCGAACGGGATCAGGCTCGGCCGGATCGATGACGATGGCGCCATAAAGCCCCGTTTGCTCCTGAAAGCGCGAATGGCTGTGATACCAATACGTGCCGCTTTGCTTGACCGGAAACTGAGCCGTGAACGTCTCGCCGGGCGCAATTCCGGGAAAGCTAATTCCGGGAACACCGTCCATTTGAAAAGGCAGGAGCACGCCATGCCAATGAATGGAACTCGTCACCGCCAAGCGATTGTGCACTCGCAAGGTCACCGTCGTACCCTCGCGCCAACGCAACGTCGGTGCAGGCACGGAGCCGTTCACTGAGGTGGTTGGCCGCATCCGCCCGGTGAAGGCCATCGGGGTGTTGCCAATGGTCAGATCAAAGTCCGTGCCACTCAAAATGTCAGGCGTTTTCGGCATGCCCATGCCGATATCGGCGGCAAAGAGTCGCGGCGAAAGTGCCATGGACAGTGCGCCCGCACCGAAGCCCAACGCTTGCACAAACTGGCGTCGACTTGAATCGGTGAAGCGGTGGTGATGATTGCGTTTCATTACATTTTCCAAAGGTCGATCTGTTGATTGATTCACCGTTAACCGACTGGTTAAGCTTGACTCATTGGAGGCGCCAATGTCCCGAGCCAGCTCACTGTGAGCAATACGAGAGCCGCGAGCAGCGTTTCGAATATGAGGCTCAGACGAATTCTGCTCAAAGAGCCGGTCGAGGCGGTGCCACGTTCCAGCCCGATCTCCAAGAGAGGCACGGCGCGATATCGATTAAATGTCGCCAGGCCCAGCATGGCGAAAAAAAGCGTCAATTTTACGAAGAGCACCCGTGCATAGAGGGTGGTCAAGGACATTCGCCAGTCCTGCCGGTCCATGAGACTCAGTGAGTTGATGATCCCGCTCAAGACCAGTACTGCAACGACCCACACGCCAATCGAGGAGAAAGCCTGCAAGGCAAACCGTAGATTTTGAACGTCCGCAAGGCGGGGAGAGCGCCTCGCACGAATTACCAACACGGTCAGCGGCACGAGCGCACCGACCCAGACACCCGCGGAGAGAAGATGCAGCAAATCGGCGCCTAACTGAATACCTGCCGTGCGACCCATGTCGGATGCTCCGTGACCCGTCCACGCGAAGCTTAAAGTGATCGCACAACCGAGAGCCGCCTCGAGTGTCCACAACAGCCTCGCCCTACGCAACGAAAGCGCAGTCACAAGAGCAAGCATAATCAGGCCCAAACGAACCAAGCACGCGAGGCCAAAACGCGTTTGCGACAAGACGATCCACAGCGCGGCAATATCGATGGAATCGGTGGGCAGATCGCTCATGGACGCGGTCTCGGCCAGCACCCAAACAATGGCCCCGACTAGAACGGTCACAGCTGCCGTTTGCACCAGACGTAGTTCCCAAGAACTGCGCCGCAGGTGCGCTGGGGGTCCGTCACGCGTTCCGTACAAGAAGAACAACGGCGAGCCCCACAGCACCATTGCCCCGGCAAATTGCACGAACCGGGCGCCGATGAGGGTCACAGATTACCCCGGGGGCGCGTTACTGCACCGTGAACGTGAACGTACCCTGCGTCTTATGCCCATCGTCGGTGACAGCGCTCCAGGTGACCTTGTAAACACCAGCCTTGAGTGGCGCGTTCGGCATGATCGAGAGCGTCGTCGGGTCCTTGGCGTCATTCATCAACATCACGGGAACCGCCATTCCATCGCTCATCGCGAGCTTCACGCTCGACACTTTCGCCTCCACCGCCTCATTGAAATGGACTTGGATCAGCTTTGGCGAGCTAACGGAGGATTCCGCGGCAGGGATGGTGCTCTCGAGTTTCGCGTGAGCCTGAGCCTCGAAGGCGCTCAGTACCATCGCGAGCCCAAAAGATGCGGAAATCCGATAAAGAGGGTGTAATTTATTCACAGTTTGCTCCAATTGGAGAATGACCAGGGTTGCTGATCAGTATACGCATGGCACGGCCGTACCCCTCTCGCTCCAGGAGGGTTGCCGCGGCGTGGTGCGTATAAAAGGTACATAGACGATCAGGAGATTTCGAATGATGGATGATGACTTGATTGAGCTCACCGCTCGCGCGCTAGATCATTCCCTCGATGGATTGGAGGCCGCTATTTGGGCAGGCGTCGCGCTTCGCGCTCAAAACCGCACTGTAGCAAAACGTCGCGTCTCCTTTCAGAGCGGAGTCATGGCGCTGGCTATTGTCGGCAGCATCGCGCTCGGGGTTCATGCAACGCGGGTGGCGAGGGCGATTCCCGCCCGCGCGCTGTTCGCCTTTGGCTTGGAACTCGCACCGTCGAGTTTGCTGCTTGGCAACGTCCGATGAGTGGGTCTCGAACCACTGTCCTCATTATCCTGCTCACACTCCTCGGCGCCACGGTGGGCGGCTGGGGAGGAGTGCGGTACGGTCTGCGGCAGGTGCGGGCGGCACCCCAGCTTGATCAGCTGCTGCATGAGGAACTGCACTTATCGAGGGCCCAAGACCGGCAGCTTGCCGCATTGGAGGCGCGTTTCGCTGCCGAACGCGAGCACTTCGAAGGGGAAATGCAGGTTGCCAACCGCGACATTGCCGCCGCCATCACCGTGCGCCATGTGTATGACGATCCTGCGCGCGAGGCCATCGACCGGCTCCATCACGCCATGATTGGATTGCAGCAAGCGACCGTACAGCACGTCATCGCCATGCGGGCCCTCTTGTCCGCAACCCAAGTCGATCAATTCGACCACACCGTCAATCAGGCGTTGGCCGTCACGCAGCCGTGAGCGTGCCGGCGGACGGACTGCCGGATGATACGCTGGCATTGCGGGCTCAACACGGCGATCGAAAGGCCTTCGAGGTGCTTATCGGTCGGCACAAAGCGGCCTTGTACCGCCTGCTAAGGAGCTATCTTGGAAATCGGGATGACGCTTACGATCTTTTGCAGGACACGCTGATTTGCGTATGGGAGAGCTTGCCTCGCTATGATCCGACGCGCTCTTTTTTCGCGTGGACGCGCACCATTGCGCTCAACAAATGCCGAGATCACACGCGCCGGCAGCGCTTTCGCGCTTGGTTCTCGCAAGCCCTCGCGGCCGAGACAATCTCTGATTCGCTCTCATCCGCTGACCAAACGGAGATGGATGACGCGCAAAGGGAACAGGAAGGCCGCCTCAAACGATTGGATGCGGCGGTGTCCGCATTGCCCGCGCGGTACAAAGAGCCGCTGCTATTGACGACCGTCGAGGGCATGACACAAAAAGCGGTGGCTATCCTGCTTCGCACGACGCCAAAAGCGATTGAACTGCGGTTGCGGCGTGCGCGCCGGCGACTCCTTGAGAGGTTGAATGGAGCTTCCGAAAGCGACGCAACATATCTTGATTGAGGTAGAGAACTAGGATCAGGAGGAGCCAAGCCCATACCAGCGTTGCCATAATTTCGCGCCGCTTGCGTATAGGTGCCGACCGAAACCGCCGGGAATGTCTCCAACGTGCTCGGAATCGAGCTGCGCTAAAACTGCGCATGGAACCGCACCGCATAGATCGAGGCGGGTCCGCGATCGCGGTTGTAGGCAGGGTGCTCGACCCGCTGATAGTCAAAGCTCAGCTGCGTCCGTGAAAAGAGCTGCGCGTTGTAGTAAGTTTCAAAAATTTTCTCAGGTCCGGGATGCGGCAACCGGCCATCGCCCACCAGGATGCCGAGGCCGCCGGCATTGAAAAATCGCTGCCGATCAGCTGATATATTGTTCACGAGTCCAGCGAGCCCCATCGTGTCATGTTCGCGATGCCAGGAGGTTCCCTTGAGGGAAAGACCCGCCGCAAACGAGCGATCGATGTCGGTGAAGTCATAGGCTTCGACGTTGCCCGCCGCTTTGCCGACTCGAGCGAAAAACCCGAGATCTTTCGACAATTGCTGCTCGAGGTTGAGGCTTGCGCCTAAGCGGCTGCGATATTGGCGCACGGCGCTGATATCCACGGCCTGTGCGGTCGCTAGCGCCAGTTGGACTGCGGAATCAAGCAGTCCCATGCGGCCGCGGCTATCGAATAGGGTAACCATGATTTTGCCGGGATGATCCAGCAGCGTATGCCGCTTCTCGAGTTCAGCCACAATCTGAAACTCGTGAAATCCCGGATCAAGGCGCACGCTATTTGGCACCTTCGACAGATCGAAGACGCCTAAGCGGGTCGTCCACGTGCCTTGATACCATTCGACCGCAGCGCCGACTGTGTAGCCCCACGCATCGGCCGCATAATCGAAGGAGCCGGCATCAACCGCCGCCCAATTCAAAAAATCGTTGCGCGGATCGTGCGCATACTGATTGACGTCGAAAATGTCCGTGACCCCGAACTTGCCGATGGTGAATACCCACCGATTGAAATTTCGTTCGCCCCCGAGCTGATTAACCTCCGCCTCGATCGCTTCGCGCTCGCCGGGCAAATCCAATGTTTGCCTAACAAAAATGCGCTGCAATCGCAAATACGGCTGCTTCTTGCCGACTTTGTAAGCCTCACCACTGGGAAATCCGGCGACGCCTAAGGTGTTGTCGAGGCCGAATCCCTGGTCGATTTCCGGGTTGATCCAAAATTCCGCGCCCGACCACAGACGCGCACCTAGATAAAGGGTGAGATCCGTGGTTTCCTTGGCCCTGCGCGATGTCAGGCTGTTGGCTCCGGCATACGGCGCGTTGAAACCCGAAACTTCTTGCTCCACGTAAGTAAATTGCGCATGGAATGCCCAGGCTTCGTTGCGCACCGCGGGCGTGGATTCAGGGGCATCAGCCGCCACCGCGGGCTCGCCGATGCCTAAGATCACACCGGCAAGGAGCAGTGCAAAGACTTGCATCACCCGTAACCAGAAAGCGGAGCTAAAGAGAACGCGCACCGCCTGCGCGGCTGAGGAAATTGTCGAAACCATGATGAATCCCATAATTTTTAAATTGCTCGATAAGCGACGCAACCGGTGGCGCCGAATGGGGCTCGGGGCAGGGAGAAGACCAGCGCCACGGGAACCCGTACGCGGACTCAATAGGTGATCAGTCAGAATCGCAGCCATATCACTCTTCTCGGCTTTCAGCGGTTGCTCGAGCCCGAAGAGAGCAAGCGGCTAGCGCATCAGCACCGTCCGGCCATCAGTCGCCTTTCCTAGGGGCTGATCCAAACCCTCGACGATGCACCGAGAGACACGTGTTGCCGTCGCCATCAAGGGTCGGGGTACAAGGTTGTGGGTCCATAGAACGTGTAAAATCTCCGGTCAAATCAAATGGGTCGGTCGGATTTGGCAAGATTGTCGTTGTTTACGAGACGCATCATCCTTTACAATTGGCGACCATACCCTACCCCTGTATACCAATGCAATAGGAACTGAGCGAATTATGGGTCACGTCGCCAAAGAAAAAACCAAGCTTCTGAATCGTCTCAAACGCATGCGCGGCCAGATCGAAGCGATTGAGCGCGCCGTCGATGCCGACAACGAATGCGCTACGGTCCTTCAACAGGCAACCGCGTGCCGCGGCGCCTTGGATGGCTTTATCGCGGAGATCATCGAGGACCACATCCGAGAACACATGGTGGATCCCCGCGAGCCTCGCAACTCTCCGCAGGTCGTAGCCGCTGAGGAGCTCATCGATATCGTGCATCAGTATTTAAAAAAATAGACTTAAGCACTCGCAGTGCTGTCACCAGTCGTATACGATAGGAGGGTATAGCATTATTATCTGGGGCTCCTCCATCGCCGGGCGGGCGTCGCATCTGAGGGGGAATTGGACGTCGTTCGTACCTATCTATCTAAATTGATCACAGCCATGAGCATCAATGCCACAACCCCCGAGTCGGCTTCCCATCAACACATCTTCTTGGGCGAAGGGCACGCGCAGAGTGAGCGCAAAACCTGGACAGTGATTTGGCTGTGTGGGGTGATGATGTGCGCCGAGATTGTGGGCGGCCTCCTTTTCGGTTCGATCGCGCTCGTGGCGGACGGACTGCACATGAGTACCCACGCAGGTGCCCTGCTTTTGGCGGCCCTGGCTTATACCTACGCGCGGCGCCACGCCGCAAACACGAACTTCACCTTCGGCACCGGCAAATTCGGGGATCTCGCCGGGTTCACCAGCGCCATCGTTCTCGCCATGATCGCGCTTCTGATTGGTTATGAATCGGTGATCCGTTTTCTCGCTCCGGTCCCAATTCGTTTCGCCGAGGCGCTTCCGATTGCCTGTGTGGGCCTCGCCGTTAATATCGCAAGCGCTTGGCTGTTAAGCAGCGGCGGCCATCACCACGGCCACAGCCATGGTGGGCATGGCGAGGAGGGGCACGACGAAGCGCACTCGATAGCAACGCCCACTGGCGATCTTATTCTGGAGGTGTTCGAGGATGGGATGCCCCCGCACTTCCGGCTGCGGAGTGCGCAAGCCGCCTTGCCCTCACCTGAAGCGACGCGCATCACGACGGTGCGGCCCAACGGGGCACGGCAGGCGTTCAACCTGGTTGCGCGCGGTGACTTTCTGGAGTCGGTCGAGGCGATTCCCGAACCGCACGCGTTCACCGCAGAGATCACGATAGGCGCCTATATCTACACCGCCGTCTTCAAAGAACATGCCCATGGACACAGCGCGACCGGGCGCGACAACAATATGCGCGCGGCAATCATTCATGTGATCGCGGACGCGGCCGTGTCGGTTCTGGTGATTGTAGGGCTGCTGCTCGCCCGCGCATTCGGCTGGCTCTGGATGGACCCCCTGGCCGGCATCATCGGGGCCTGCGTGATCGCCAGTTGGTCCTATGGCCTTATTCGCGATACAGGCGCCATCCTGCTCGATCGAATTCCTGACCCAAGGTTAGCCCAAGATCTGCGCAAGACCATTGAGAGCGACGGTAGCACGCTCACCGATTTGCATCTGTGGCGTTTGGGGCCTGGTCATTTGGGAGCGATTGTGTCGGTGTGCCCCAAGGAACGCTGCACTGCGGCCTACTACCGGGCGAAATTGGCACGCTACGGTTCCCTGTCCCACGTCACGATCGAGATTCAGGGATGAGTCGCTTCGTCATAGACGTACTCATGTTGACGATTACTAACGAACAGCGCTCGTTTTGCCGCAGGCGCAGAGATGACGAATTCGAGTCCGTCGTAAGTAAGATCGAGGGTGATAAGGGAGGTCGTGCCACCTTCGTTCTTTGGTGAGGCAACTCGCGTTCTCCATGCCCGAAGTCGAACGCCACTTTCTCACGCCGACGCACGACAACCTGTCCCAGAGTAGCCCTCGCCCGGGCGGCGACTATTTTTCAACAACGGCATTTCATCGGCTCAACACCGCCTCGATCAGGTCGTCGCGCGAGGTCCTGTTGGTCTCTTTGCACACGCTAATGCGACGTACCCCATTGTGGTGACGGAAAAGCAAACCAGTACTTTTTGCGTGCGATTCCCGAGCTGATCGCGGACCTGCATTTCAAGAAGGGTCCGTATAATGCGGATGAGAGCGATTCCGCAACGGCAGGCGCCGTCTGCATGGATTTTCTGAATGAAGCGCCTAACTCCGCCACCGTGGGGCCAAGACGGCGATCGTCGGGGTCTGCTCATAAGCTCAACCACAGTTGCGGAGGGAACCCTGCTCGGAGCCGGTGTGTATCACAATGATGGGCCGTTCGATAACCCGGACGACTACACTCGACTCAACGGCGTGCTTCGTTAAGTCGGGGCCCGGCGTCGGATTTGTTTATCGCCGGTCGTGCCCTGTTCCGGTTATCCAATCGCTTTGGCTATATTGTGTATGCGGTTGTGTATGTGTAGAATTACCGATATGGTTTACTTGAGGTTCATGGACTCGACGCGGAGGAATTTGGTATGTCTGCAAAAGCCCAAGATCTCATGCGCCAGCAATACTTGGTGCCGCGCAAGAGCGTGAAGAAGCTTCGCGAGATGAGCCGACGCGAGGGTGTCTCCGCGGGTGAACTCGCGCGTCGAGCCATCGAGGCATACACTTCCGGCAACGTTCTCGCCGAGCCCGAAGAAGAGGTGGCTTCGCGCACAGTGCTCAAGGACATTCATACCCAAGTGCGCGCGGCTCTCACGCGGATCGATGCGAGCCTTTCCGAGATTCGAGCGCGCGAGCGGGCGCTTGTCGATGGCACCTTTCGTGCCCAGGTGGTTGCCGAGACGAGGGTGTGGTTCGACGCACACCCCGAGGAGGCTCAAGGGATCGTCGAGCTGTTCGCGCCGCAGGCGACCGCATGAGTCTCATCGCCGAAGTGATCAAATACGGGAAGGATATCGTGCTCTTGGGCGAGCGGGTGGACGCGCTCATGACGGGGAGGAAAGAAGCGACTGCCCGGCTCGAGGACCACGAGCGACGGTTGATCCGCATCGAAACCTTGATTGAAATCTCGCAGGGACGCCGGCGCGAATTGCCCAAAGTTAAATAAAATCCCCTGCCCATGGCGGTTGTTTCGCTCTGCTTGGCTTCGTCATCCGTGATAGCTTCCGCCGCCACGATGACAACAACGCAGGTCGTACGTCGTGCCGATTCACGACGTCTAACACGTTCCGCCGCTGCGTTCGGCCCGGCCACTATCTGCGGTTTCTGGGCCATCGTTCGGGCGCCGTGGCGCGATTCACAATCGGTGGCAGGTCGTGGTGAACTGGAACAGCGACAGCAGGGTCATGTTCTATGGCGAATGCGGCGAGTCCACGACTGGGTTGGATCCTGCACCGCCGATGATTTTTTGTAGACTTTTCATAAGGATATGATGTATATATTATATTTTACCTTCATAATGCCCATTCATTCATTATTGATAGCGGGGCAGGCGAGGAGCTAAGAAGGGCTGCAGAGGTTTGCCCATCGCGTATGCCCGCGTGTCGACTGACGACCAAAATCTCACCCTTCAGCTCGACGCCCTCAAAAGATCCGATTTGCGAAAGGGGCCCGAAGGCTCGGTCGGGTAGGTGGCGAAAGCGACAATTCCAAGACGATTCAAACAGTGTGGGCTCAACTGCAACTAGGGTTGCTGCAGGTCGAACCACCAACCGGAAAAAGCCGCTCGCGATGGGCTGATGAAGGCCACAGCGGAAACCTAATCACTGACAGCTTCCGTAACATCTTCTTGATTCCATCAAGACAGCTGCCAATGCTCGAGATGTTCCCTATCAGTGTTTGAGCACGGTGTGGTTGCAAGAGAAGCTTCAGGGTTCTTGAAGATGAGTGCAAAGCCACGCCGGTCACCGTCAAGGTTTCATGTCTGCGCGGCATTTTGCAGTTGCCGGCGTTACAGGGTCTGCGATTCGTAACCTTTGAAGTGCCACCGGACCAATAATTATTATTTAACATAATATACATTCTGATGAAGTTGTGAGGGCGGCAGCCGCGTGCGTCGTCTGCTGAAACCCTGTAATTCCTATCGTTCCGACGATAGCTACTGCGGTTCCCGCCCGCAGTTGCCGCGCCAAATTTGTCCACAGTTTTTTTGCTTTCTCGCTCTGTGTGCGGTCGGCCGCCAGTAGCGCCATGATGACTTCCGGTTTTTCGCCCAGGATCGCGGCGGCGGCTATGGCGGGTTCGTCGCCCATGATGCTGCGTCCGCTTCGCCACAAAGAAACGGCTTGTTGTGTTACGCCGAGCTCTCGCGCGGCTTGGTAGTCGCTGATTCCGCCGAGCTTTGCGCGGACTCTGTCGAGAATTTGCTGTGTTGGTCTTGTCATGTTGCACTGCCGCTCAGCTGAGAAAAATATTGTTAAGTTGTCGGGCTCCACCTACAAGCT
>JALYIW010000005.1 GCA_030775625.1 Pseudomonadota bacterium
AATGGTGACCTGGCCCTCGACGATGTAGGTGGTGATGTTGCGCACGTTGCCGATCCTCGATATCGACCCTTCGACTTTTTGGGCAATCTGCGTTTCCATCTCTGTGGGTGCGGCCCCCGGCTGCGAGATGCCCACATTGATGAGCGGAAACGTCACGTCGGGATTGAGGTTGATGGGCAAGCGGATGAAGGCGACGACACCGGCAAAAAACAGCGTGGCGAATACCACGATCGGAGTGAGCGGATGGCGGATCGCCCAGGCCGAAAGGTTTCTCATCACGGGGTAGGGTCTTGCAAGATGGGTTTGACCAACTCGCCCTCTTGTAAGAATGCGCCGGCCCTCGACACTACCTGATCCTTAAGGCTCACGCCTTCGGCGATGGTGACCCCGCCTTGTATGATCCCGGACACCCGCACCACCCGGCGCTCAACCCGGTTTTGCGCATTGACGACCAGGACGTACGAGCCTTGCTCGTCGGTGAGTACGGCGGTTTGCGGCAACACCGTGCGCTCGGCATTGCTTACGGTGACTTCCGCACGGGCAAATGAGCCGGGACGAAGATTGGGATCCGCAGTGAGCGCCACCCGCGCCACACCCAAACGCGTCTGGGGGTCGATTACCGCGGGCAACAGGCGCACATGGCCCTCGTAAATCTGAGCGACGCCCGTCAGGCGCACAGCCACTTTTTGTCCCACCTTGAGCAGCGCAATATCCTGCTCTGCGACTTGGCCCCGCAACTCCACCTCACCGCCCTCGGAGAGGCGAAACAGGGCTTCACCCCCCGGCGTCGTCGTTTGTCCGACTTCGACGTTGCGCGCCAATATGATGCCATCCGAGGGTGCACGCAGTTCGGCTCGAGCCAGCCGTGCCTGCGCTTCCGCCAATTGCGCCGCCGCGACTCTCACTTTGGCGGCCGCCGTGACACCCGTGGAACGTCGCCGCTCTGTCTCTTCGGCCGACAACGCGCCCGATGCCCCGACCGCTTGCGCGCGGCGGTATTGTGCATCGGCCAGATCAGCCTCTGCCTTCGCCTGTTCCAATGCCGCCTCGAGATTCGCGACCTGAGGCTGCAGCACGGATACATCGAGACGCGCCAAGACTTGGCCGCGCTTCACGTGATCGCCCGCCTCCACATAAATGGCCGCGACGCGTCCGGCATCGCCTTCGACCCCGATGGGCATGTCGTAGCGCGCCGCGATGGTGCCGACGAGACTCACCGTCGTCGGTAGGTCACTGACACGGACTTGGGTCACAGACACCGACGGAATGGGGTTCCTGTTGGCAAGCTCATTGACCGAGACTGCGCGCGTGAGGCGCCAGGCAACCAAGGTCGCCAGGACGGCGAGCACCACAGCGAGCAATATGGCGCCGGGTTTTCCCACCAACCAAGTGCTGACCTTCGAGGCGCCCGCTGTCTGCGGGTCATTCATGGCAACATCCTATTGGGCAACGCGGTCGATGACCAGATTTCGTGGTCCGTCGCGGCCGACATCATAGGAAAGCTCGCCGTACAAATCACCGGTAGCCGGGAGCGGTTGGCCGCTGAAAGACACACGCGCCGTGATGGACACTCGGCTGCCGCTGACGAGCACCCGCCCCGGCACCATTGAATCCGCAGGCGACAATTGCACCTGAGTCCCGATGGCGGCGGCGGTCAGCCGCTTGGCGGCGAGCGGCAGTCCGCGACCACCGGGCTCACGAGCAAATACGAACATAGGGACTCCGGGTTTCAGCCGCGGCTCGAGTGCCGGCGCTACACTGATATTGACAATCACCCGCGGCGCTCCTGAGTCCCCCACCGACACACCGCTCCCCGCCGGCGCGATATTCTTACCAACCGCAGGCGTTTCGGCGCCAGGCAACTCGGCAATTCGCGCATCCAGCATCGCGACGATTTGCGGCGGCGGATGCAACGCCTTCAGCGCTTCCCAGCGCGTGCGCGCGAGCGCATGGTCGCCGCGCACGGCCGCGGCGAAGCCGCCGTACAGCAAGGCCTTGGGATTGGTGGGCGCCAACACCAAAGCGGCCTCGAACATCTGCGCCGCCGGCGTGGTGATCTCGCCCCCGGCGCGCAGGCTCATGGCTTCGCCCAACCCGATGGCGGCATCGACGTTCTTGGCATCGAGCCCGCGAGCGTGTCCATACGCAACGACCGCATCATCGGGTCTTTCCAGTGTCAGATACGAGCGCCCCAGCAGCAACCAGCCGTTGACATCGTTCGGCTGCCCTCGAAGACGTCCTTCGAGCTTGGCCACCATGCCGGCAACGTCGGGACGCGCGCCGGCCGGCGGTGCGTGCCAGTTCCAATTTGACCACAAGGGATACAGGCCCGCGGCCGCACCCATGACCACGATCAGGACGAGTCCGCCGAGAATCCGACTCTGTTTGTCGCGTAGCAGAGGCAAGGCGACAAGCATAGCCGCCGCCACGGCCATGCCGGCAGCAAGAACCAGGAATGTATTCATGAATCGTTTGCGCCCGAGCGCTCATCATCCAGGGGCATGCGCGAGCGTTGGCGGGCAACCCGAAAGACGATGAATGCGCCCAACATCAACGCAAAGAACGGCGCGCCCCAGATCAACAAGGTTTTCGGTTCCAGCGGCGGGCTGAACCGAACGAACTCGCCGTAGCGGTCCGTCATGTAATTGAAGATGGCGTCATCACTCTTTCCCGCCACCAACATCTCGCGCACCTGGCGACGCAAATCTGCCGCGAGTTCCACATTCGAGTCCGCGATGGATTCGTTCTGGCAGACGAGACAGCGAAGATCCTTGGTGATGCTTTCAAAGCGGGACTGCAGGGCATGATCTTCCAATTGACCATTGGCATCGAGTCCAAACGCCGCTCCCGAGCACACGATCGCAGCAAGCAGCGCGAATGCAAGCGCGCCCCGCATCGAGCGCAACGCGGGGCGCGGCTTCATGCGCCGCCGCGGCGCGCGGCTGCAATGCGGGGCATGAACTCGCGATCCCACACATCCTGAGTCATGGGCGAAATGAATTTGAAGATCACCCGCCCCTGCCCGTCCACCAAAAACGTTTCTGGAGCACCGTACACTCCCCAATCGATCGCGGTGCGGCCCTCGCTGTCGAATGCCACCGCAGTATAGGGATTGCCCCGCTGCTGCAGCCACTGCTTGGCCTTCTCTCCCTCATCCATGTAGTCCAGACCGACGATGGGCGCCGCGTTTTGTTTGGAGATTGCCAGCAGAGCCTCCTGCTCTTCGCGACAGGCGACGCACCAGGTTCCCCACACATTCAAAACGTATACCTGGCCCTTCAGCGTTGCGTTGCTGACCTTGCGCGTGGGATCGAGCACGTCGGTGAGAGTGAAGATCGGCGCCGCTTTGCCGATCAACGGCGATGGTAAAGCGTGGATATCGCGGCTCGGATTGAGTCCGAAGGCGAACAGCACGACCAGCCCGATGAACGCGACAAAAGGCAGCAAAAACTTCCACATCAGGCTATTCCGGGCTGCGGTTCGGCAGTCGGCGGTGCACTGGAGTCGCTCGGCGATGTGACCGGCACTTTGATGCGGTAGCGCCGATCGGTGGCGGCGACCAACCCACCGATGGCCATGACCAAGGCGCCGAGCCAGATGTAGCGGACCAGCGGTTTGTATTGGATGCGCATGCTCCACGCATTCTCGCCCAGCGGGTTTCCCATCGCGACGAATAGATCACGTGCCCAATTCACCGAGATTGCGGCCTGACTATTGTCAGTCTGTTGTACCCAGAAATGACGTTTTTGCGGCCGCAAGGTCGCAACCGGCTTGCTATCGCGCGTGACTTGAACCAATGCTTCGACCGCGTCGTAGTTCGGGCCACGCACACTCGTCGCATTGACGAATCTGAAGTCGTAGCCCGCAATGGCGAAGCTGCCCCCCGGCCTCAAGGCCACGTCTTTTTCGATCTTGTAGCTTTCGACGCCGCTGGCACCGATCGCGAACATGCCCACCCCGAGATGCGCAATGGACATGCCCAGCAATGCGGCCGTCAGTGTCTGTTTTTGACGCCAGCGGCGCAGCGGTTCGAGGACGGATGAGAACATGACCCAGAAACCAAAACTAAAGCCCAGCAATCCGATCCAGTGAAATTCGCCGAACACCCATCTCTGAATGGCCACCGACATGGCCACTGCGAGGGCCAGCAGCCACCCCAGCGGCCTCCCGGTCACCGTCAATTTCGCGCGCCGCCAGCCCGAATGCATGCCGATGGCGAGGAACACCATGAGCGGCAATACGGGGACCAGGAACATCACGGCGAACACCGGCGGGCCCACCGAGATCTTACCGATGCCCAACAACTCGTAGACCAGGGGCGAGAGCGTCCCCCACAGCACCAGGCCGGCCACGCTCACCAAAATCACATTGTTGACCAGTAGGAAAAATTCCCGCGAGAAAATCTCGAAGCCGCCCGGCGCGTACAGCTTGGGCGCACGCCATGCATACAGAGTCAACGACCCGCCGATGGTCAGCACCAGGAACGCGAGAATGTACAGACCGCGGGTCGGATCGGTTGCGAATGAATGCACCGACACCAATACGCCCGAGCGCACCAGGAAGGTTCCCACCAAACTCAGTGAAAACGCGAAAATGGCGAGCAGCAAGGTCCAACTCTTGAAAATGCCGCGCTTCTCGGTGACGCTCAATGAGTGGATCAGGGCGGTTCCCACCAGCCATGGCATGAACGAGGCGTTCTCTACCGGATCCCAGAACCACCAGCCACCCCAACCCAATTCGTAGTAGGCCCACCAGCTTCCAAGAGCAATGCCGACGGTTTGGAACAGCCACGCGAAAATTGTCCAGGGTCGGGTCCACTTCGCCCAGGTTTGATCCAGCCGGCCTTCCAACATGGCGGCACAGGCAAA
>JALYIW010000006.1 GCA_030775625.1 Pseudomonadota bacterium
CTGGTACATTGCGCCAGCAGCAGATGCACCGGACCATCGCCCTGCAACTGCAACGACAGGACCCCGTCGAATTTGATGGTCGCTGCCAGCAATAAAGAGGCCGCCACCGCTTCGCCCAAGGTGTCGCGAATGGCTGCCGGGTATTCGCGATGCTCGATCAGCGCCCGCCAGGCCGCATCCAAGTGCACCAGGTGCCCGCGAAACGGATATTGCTCAAAGATGAAACGGTGTAAACAGTCGCGGTCATGCATCTACGCGCCGCCACCCAGCTTGCGCTTGAGCAGGTCGTTGAGTTGCGCGGGATTCGCCTTGCCTTCAGTCGCCTTCATCACCTGCCCGACAAAGAACCCGAACAATTTATCCTTGCCCGATCGGTAGTCGGCGAGTTGCTTGGGATTGGCCGCCATGACGGCATCGATGACGCCTTCGATGGCACCGGAATCCGTGATTTGCTTCAGGCCCTTGGCCTCGATGAGGACGTCGGCCGATTTTCCATCGGACCACATCGCTTCGAAGACCTCCTTGGCGATCTTGCCGGAAATCGTCTGATCGACCATGCGCGACAGCATGCCGCTCAAGGCGGCGGGTGACACCCGTGAGGCGCCGATCTCGAGATTGTCCCGGTTCAATGCGCTCGACAGTTCGCCCATGACCCAATTTGCGGCCAGCTTGGCGTGCGGCGCCCCTAATTCGCAAACCACCGCTTCGAAATAGGCACCGAGTTCGCGGCTCGCACTCAGCACGCCCGCATCGTAGGGCGACAAGCCAAGGTCCTTGGCGAAGCGCGCCGCCTTCTCGTCGGGCAGTTCCGGCAGCGTGCTGCGAACGCCGGCGACGTAGGCGTCGTCGATCTGCACCGGCAACAAGTCGGGGTCAGGGAAATAACGATAGTCGTTCGCTTCTTCTTTGGAACGCATCGCACGCGTCTCGTCCTTATCCGAGTCGTACAGCCGCGTCTCCTGCACCACGCTGCCGCCACCCTCGATCAACTCGATCTGCCGTGCGACTTCGTAATGAATCGCCTTCTCGACGAAGCGGAATGAATTCAAATTCTTGATTTCCGCGCGAGTGCCGAATTTTTCGCGGCCGCGCGGCCGCACCGACACATTGGCGTCGCAGCGAAACGACCCTTCCTGCATATTGCCGTCGCAGATTTCCAGGTAGCGAACCAGCGTATGAACCCTCTTCATGTACACAACCGCTTCTTTGGCCGAGCGCATGTCGGGTTCCGAGACGATTTCCAGCAACGGCGTACCGGCGCGGTTCAAATCGATGCCGCTGGCATTGGCCAGGCCCTCATGCAATGACTTGCCGGCATCTTCTTCCAAATGCGCGCGCGTAACCCCGATGCGTTTCACCGTGCCATCATCCAGCATGATGGCCAGCGACCCGCCCTTCACGATGGGCAATTCGTACTGGCTGATTTGATAGCCCTTGGGTAGATCGGGATAGAAGTAATTCTTGCGGGCGAACACTGAGCGGCGCGCAACCGTCGCGCCCACTGCCAAGCCGAACTTCACAGCCATGCGCACCGCTTCGGCATTGAGCACCGGCAACACGCCGGGATACGCCAGATCGACCAAGCTGGCTTGAGTATTCGGCGGCGCACCATAGGCAGTCGCTGCGCCTGAGAAAATTTTCGACTTGGTGGCGAGCTGCGCGTGGATTTCGAGTCCGATGACCACTTCCCAGTCCGTCATTGCTCATACCCGCGCGCAACGCGACTGTGCCAGTCGGTTTCTTGTTGAAAGCGGTGCGCCGCATTCAGCAGCCGGCCTTCCGAGAAATGCGGCCCGATGAGCTGCAAGCCCATGGGCAAGTCATCGACGAATCCGCAGGGCATGGACAACCCCGGCAGGCCTGCGAGGTTCGCGCCGATGGTGTAGATGTCGTTGAGGTACATGGTAACCGGATCACTCATCTTTGCACCGATGTCGAAGGCGGGCGCCGGCGTGGTCGGTCCGATCAGCAGGTCCACCCGGGCGAAGGCCGCGCGAAAATCATCGGTGATCAAGCGCCGCACTTTCTGTGCCTTGAGATAGTAGGCATCGAAATACCCAGCCGATAACACATAGGTGCCGGTCATGATCCGACGCTTCACCTCAGCACCGAAGCCCTCGCCGCGCGAGCGCTTGTACAGATCAGCCAGATCCTGCGGGTTCTCGCAGCGATAGCCGAATCGCACACCGTCGAAGCGCGATAGATTCGAGGAACATTCGGCCGGCGCCACCACATAATAAGTGGGCACCGACAGGGGCAGGTGCGGCAGGCTGACCTCGACCGTCTCGGCGCCCAGGGCCCGATAGATTTTCAACGCGTCATGGATCAGCGCCGCATTGCGCGACTCCAGGCCGTCGAAGAATTCCTGCAGCAGACCGATTTTTAAGCCCTTGAGGGAAGCCCCTAGGGTCGCCGCATAATCCGGCACCGGCGCATCGACGCTGGTCGAGTCGCGAGCATCGAAGCCCGCTATGGCCTGCAGCACGGGCGCCGCATCCGCGGCCGTACGGGCAAACACGCCCGCCTGATCCAGGCTGGATGCGAACGCGATCATGCCGTAGCGCGATACTCGTCCATAGGTTGGTTTCACGCCGGTCACCCCGGTCAACGCGGCGGGCTGGCGAATCGAGCCGCCGGTATCCGTGCCGGTGGCAAAGGGGGCCAAGCGTGCGGCAGTCGCTGCGGCTGAGCCGCCGGACGATCCGCCGGGGACCTTGGTGACATCCCAGGGGTTTTTCACCGGCCCGTAATAGCTCGTCTCGTTGGACGAGCCCATGGCAAACTCGTCCATGTTGGCCTTGGCCAGCATCACCGCCCCGGCCGACTTCAGCCGCAATACCACCGTCGCGTCGTAGGGCGCGATAAAGTTGTCCAGCATGCGCGAACCGCAGCTGGTCCGCACGCCCTCGGTGCAAAAAATATCTTTATGAATGAGGGGGATGCCGAGCAAGGGCTGCTTCTCGCCGCTCCTTAAGCGGCGGTCAGCCGCCGCCGCCGCCTCGAGCGCCTGTTCGGCCGTGATGGTGATCAGGGCATTCAGAGCCGGGTTCAGGCGCTCGATGCGCGCCAGGAAGTGGCGGGTGAGCTCAACGCTCGACACTTCGCGGCTAGCCAGGCGCTCGGCCAGCTCGCCGATGGAAAGAGTATGCAGCATGTGCGCCTACTCGATCACACGCGGAACGACGTACAACCCCGCTTGCACGGCCGGTGCATTGGCCTGGTACTTTTCATGATGGTCCGTCTCGGTCACCTCATCGCCTCGTAGCCGTTGATGCTGACCATCGAGAGGATGCGCCATGGGCTCCACGGTACCGGTTTGCACCCGCGACAAATCAGCGACGAAATTGAGGATGCTCGACAAGCTGGTCACGTAAACCGGCATCTCTTGTTCGGTGATGGACAGACGCGCGAGCTGCGCAATCTTTTCGACGTCTTGGCGAGTGAATGAGCTCATAGGATTGGCAAAGTGCGCGGCAACTCACGCAAAATAGCCTCCATCAATGATACACGTTGCCTTGCTGAATGTCGTGTCGGTTGTTACATTAGCGCAAATTTTTAACCCCCTATTTTCAATAGAAAAAATACCCCATGTTCAAACGCCTAAGAGGTTATTTCTCGAATGACCTCTCAATCGATCTTGGAACCGCCAACACCCTGATTTACGTTCGCGAGCGCGGCATCGTTCTGAATGAACCCTCGGTCGTGGCAGTGCAGGACGAACCCACCCGCGGCGGCAAGATCATCGTCGCGGTCGGGGTCGAAGCTAAGAACATGCTCGGCCGCACTCCGGGGCACATCACCGCCGTGCGGCCAATGAAGGACGGGGTCATTGCGGATTTCACCTACACCGAAAAAATGCTGCAGTATTTCATCAAGAAAGTGCACGGCAACCGCTTCCTGAGCCCGAGTCCCCGGGTTCTGGTCTGCGTGCCCTTCGGCTCCACCCAGGTTGAGCGCCGCGCCATCAAGGAATCGGCCGAAGGCGCCGGCGCGCGCAGCGTCGACATCGTGCCGGAGCCCATGGCGGCGGCGGTGGGGGCCGGCCTGCCCGTTCAGGAAGCCCGAGGCTCCATGGTGCTGGACATCGGCGGCGGCACCTCGGAGGTCGCGGTCATTTCATTGAATGGCATCGTGTACGCCGCCAGCGTACGCATAGGCGGCGACAAGTTCGACGAAGCCATCACCAACTACGTACGGCGCAACTACGGCATCTTGATCGGTGAAGCCACCGCCGAACGCATCAAGTTGGAAATCGGTTCGGCCTATCCCGGCCAGACGGTGCGGGAAATTTCCGTCAAAGGCCGCAATTTGTCCGAAGGCGTGCCGCGCAGTTTCACGCTGAACTCGAACGAAATTTTGGAAGCCCTGCAGGAACCGCTGCAAGGCATCGTCGGCGCAGTGAAGCAGGCGCTGGAACAGACGCCCCCCGAACTAGGAGCCGACGTGGCCGAGCGTGGCATTGTCCTCACCGGCGGTGGCGCGCTGCTGCGCGATGTCGATAAGCTACTCATGGAAGAGACCGGTCTGCCTGTGGTGGTTGCGGATGATCCGCTGACCTGCGTTGCGCGCGGCGGCGGCCGAATCCTCGAACTCACCGAGGAACATGGGCCGGGCATTTTCGGATTGGAGTAATGCACGCGACTAGGGAAGCCTGAAGCCCATGGTCGCCTTTCGTAACACCGACGCCTCCGGTCGAACGACGGGCCTTCTGCTCCGCTGCGTGTTGTATTCCCTGCTCGCCTTGGGGCTGATCATCGTCGACAAGCGCTACGATCATCTCGGCAAGATTCGGCGTTTTCTGTCCGTCGTGGCATACCCCGTGCAAATCGCCGTGGCAAGCCCCTTCCAGGGATGGGACTGGTTTCGAGAGAGCGTCACGACCCGCGACGCGCTGCGCTCCGACAAGGCCAAGCTCCAGCAAGAGCTGCGCCAGGCGCAGTTCCGGCTGCAGCGCTACGAGGCACTCGAAGCGGAAAGCCAGCGCCTGCGCGCCTTGCGCGACAACACCGCGGGGGTGGCCCAGCGCTTTGTGATCGGCGATGTCATGGATGTGGATCTCGATTCCTTCCGCGAACGCATCCTGGTCGACAAAGGTGCCCGCGACGACGTGTATGTCGGCCAAGCGGTGCTGGATTCGGGCGGCGTCTTCGGGCAAGTCGCGCGCGTCGGGCAGCTGACCTCCGAAGTCATCCTCGTCAGCGACGCCGCACATGCCTTGCCAGTTCAGATCAATCGCAACGGATTGCGAACGATTGCCGTGGGGACCGGTGACGTGAACCGGCTCAAGCTTCCCTACTTGCCGACCAGTGCCGATGTGATCGTCGGCGATCTGTTGGTGACCTCCGGGCTCGGGGGCGGCTTCCCGGCTGGTTATCCCGTGGGCACCGTCGCAGAGGTCAAGCGCGATCCCGCCGCCTCGCTCGCCGAAGTCGAGGTGAAGCCCGCCGCCGCCCTCGACCGTTCGCGCGAATTGATGTTCGTCTGGTTGAATGCGCCGCCCGCCACTCTCACTCCATCCACCTCCTCGAATGCCGCCCCGGTGGGCAGCCGCGCTACGCCGCCGCCGGCAGCAACAACCAACAAGCCATGATGCGCGATCATCGCATTCGCCGCGTTCCCATGGCTCTCTCAGCCTTGGTCACCTTGGCACTGGCAGTGCTACCCTTGCCCGCCGTGCTCGAAGCCTTCCGCCCCGACTTTTTGGTACTGACGGTGTTCTACTGGTGCATCGAGTCGCCACGAGCGGGGGGACTTACACTCGCATTCATGTCGGGCCTTGCCCTCGACGTGCTTCACGGTGTGGTACTCGGCCAGCATGCCCTTGCGCTCACCTTGATGGCCGGCTGGATCACGCATCTGCGGCTGCGAATACGCGTGTTTTCCGTGCTCTCCCAGTGTTTGACGATTTTCGCGCTTTTGACCGGCTATCAGTTCATCCTCTTCTGGGTCGACGGCGCCACCGGCAATCCGGTGACGACCTTCGGCCGTTGGCTGGCGCCCATCATCGGCGCCCTGCTGTGGCCGGTCATCGTCGGCATCTTGAGCCGCCTGCATGAACGCTGAAGCGCAATGATCTTTGACGAGTTCTCACCATCCCGAACGCGCCGCACTCTGACCGCGGGCGGCCGCACTCTGCGGGTTCTCAGATTGGACGGACCGCTGACGGGCGTGCTCGCCCTCATCGTCTGCATCGGCGTCCTCGTGGTGTACAGCGCCTCCGGGCAAAACTTACGAATGGTCAACCATCATCTGATGAACATCGGCATCGCCGTCGCCGCAATGCTTGCCCTCGCCAAGCTGGCATCGCCCCAGTATTTGCGTTTGTTCGCGCCCATCGCCTATGTCATCGGCGTACTGCTGCTCATCGTGGTGGACGTCACCGGCCACATCGGCAAGGGCGCGCAGCGATGGCTCGACGTCGGCTTCATGCGCTTCCAGCCGTCGGAAATCATGAAATTGGCGGTACCCATGATGTGCGCCTGGTACATGCATGAGCGGCCATTGCCGCCTACCTTCAAGGATTTGCTTGTCATGGGAATCATGATCGGCGTTCCCACCGCGATGATCGTCACTCAGCCGGATCTCGGCACCGCTCTGTTGATCGCGGCCTCGGGGCTCATCGTCATGCTGCTGGCGGGACTGCCGGTTCAAATCATTTTGACATCCATTCCGCTGCTCGGCGGCGCCGCATGGGCCGGTTGGCATTTCATACATGATTACCAGCGGCAGCGAATATTGACTTTTTTGAATCCGGAAACCGATCGCCTGGGCGCGGGTTATCACATCATCCAATCGCAGATCGCCATTGGCTCAGGAGGGGTGTTCGGCAAAGGCTACATGAACGGCAGCCAGGCGCAGCTCGAATTCCTGCCCGAACGGTCCACCGATTTCATATTTGCGGTGATCGGCGAGGAATTCGGTTTGCTCGGCCAGCTGTTGATCTTGTCGCTCTACGGCGTCGTGATCGGCCGCGCGCTATATCTCGCGATGCAGGGTCAGGACACTTTCGCGCGCTTGACCGGCGGCTCCATCGCGCTCAGCTTTTTCGTCTATGTATTCGTCAATTCCGGGATGGTGAGCGGTGTTCTGCCCGTGGTCGGCGTGCCCCTGCCCCTGATCAGCTATGGCGGCACGTCCATGGTCACCCTATTGGCGGGCTTTGGCATCCTCATGGCCCTGCACTCGCACCGCAAGCTCATAGGCTCATGAGACCACTCGTTCTCTCGTTGACCTTGATCGCCTCGCTCACGGGCATGTGGGCCCCACGCGCGTCCGCGCTCGACGTGAAGCGCCCCGAAGTAAAAGAATTCATAGGCCATCTGGCGGGCACCACCTCGTTCACGAAACATCAAGTACGCAGGTTGCTCAAAGCGGCTCAGAGCCAGCCGTCCATCATCGAAGCCATGGACCATCCGGCCGAAAAGGCCAAGCAATGGTTCGAGTATCGCCCCATATTCATCACGGAAAGGCGCGTGCGCGAAGGCACGGACTTCTGGATCGCACACCGCCAGGCGCTCGATCAAGCCAGCGTCGCGAGCGGGGTCGCCCCGGAGTATCTGGCCGCCATCCTCGGCGTCGAGACGTACTACGGGCGAATGACGGGGTCATACCGCGTACTCGACGCCTTGGCGACATTGGCTTTCGATTACCCCGCGCGCGCGAATTTCTTCCGCGATGAACTGGAACAGTTTCTACTATTGACCCGCGAGGCAGGTCTCGATCCGCTCAAAGTCAAAGGTTCCTACGCCGGCGCCATGGGCGCGCCGCAGTTCATGCCCTCGAACTATCGGCGTTACGCCGTCGATGCGGATGCGGATGGACACGTCGATTTATGGAGCAATTGGCGGGACGTCTGCGCCAGCGTCGGCAACTACCTCAAGGAACACGGCTGGAACTCCGGCGAGCCGGTGCTGGACGAAGCCAACGTTTTACCCGACAAGGCGGCTGATCTCGATGGGCGCAAACTGGCCTTGTCCGACACGGTGGGCTCGCTGCGGACCAAAGGCGTCTCCTTCGACAGCTCTCTGGCTCCCGAGGCCCCGGCCCTATTGATCGCCGCCGATGAGGCCGACGGCGTGCACTGGCGCGTGGGTTACAACAACTTCTATGTGATCACCCGCTATAACCACAGTGCTCTGTACGCCATGGCGGTGTACGAACTCGCGGCCGCAGTCAAGCAGCAGGTCTTGCTGCGTGATGCTGCCGCAGCCGCTCCGGCAATCCCTGACGCTCCTGCGATCCGTGCCACCCCGGCGGCCACTACGCCGCGCACAGCGACGCCCAGTGTTACCGCCCAGCCACCGTCCGCAACGCCATGAATCTCACCCGCACTTTCGCCGCCCCGCTGGGACTCGCCGTCGCCGCAGGACTCAGCGCTTGTTTTAGCGCCCCGTCGCGCACCGATTCCAATCCCGCCGCCGAATTACCGCCCGTCGTCTTGACGCCGCCGCTGCCCGACTCGGTGCCTGACGCCATGCCGCGCATCGAAAAGCGCTCGCGCAACGGCAACCCGCCGTTCTACGAGGTGTTCGGCAAACGTTACTTTGTGCTGTCCTCGAGTGTCGGCTACGTCGAGCGCGGAGTGGCATCCTGGTACGGGCCGGGCTTTCATAAGGTACGCACCTCCACCGGTGAGTCCTACGACATG
>JALYIW010000007.1 GCA_030775625.1 Pseudomonadota bacterium
AACCCTCGCCTTCCTGCAACGTTTCAGCGCAGTGTTGGCGGGCCACGAGGACCCCGTGGCGCTTGCCCGGGATATCGAACAGAGGTTGTCGGATCGCACGCTGCCCACCGAGCGCGACTTGATAAGCAACATGCAGCGGGTCATCGGAGTCATGGCCGGTCTGCGCGAGCCGCAGCGCGCCGCCATTCAACGATGCGTCGAACTGATGTGCTACGGCATGCCGCGATTTCAATTCGCGGCCAGCCAGAAGGGTCTCGCCCGATCGACGGATCTGGACGATTACTGTTACTACGTCGCCGGCGTGGTCGGTGAGATGCTCACGGATCTGTTTTGCGATTATTCCCCGGAAATCGCTCGCAACCGCAGCGCATTGTCCGCCAAGGCTGCGTCATTCGCGCAGGGGCTGCAAATGACCAATATTCTCAAGGACGTGTGGGAGGACCGCAGCCGCGGCGCTTGCTGGCTGCCGCAGGAAGTATTCACGCGCCATGGCGTCGACCTGGCACAGGTGTCGGCCGAACCCTTCGATCCCCGCTTTGCCGAGGGGTTTCGCGAGTTGATCGGCGTGGCCCATGCGCATCTGCGCAATGCGCTGGACTACACATTGTTGATTCCGCGCAACGAGAGCGGGATCCGGCGCTTCTGTTTATGGGCCATCGGTCTGGCAGTCCTGACGTTGCGTAAAATCGCGGAAAATCCCCGATTCAACGCCGGCGCCCAAGTGAAGATCACGCGTTCCGCCGTGCGCATGACCCGCGTGGTGACCAATGTGGCGCTACGCAACGATTGGTTGCTGCGGCGTTTGTTCGCGGCAGCCGCCCGCGGCTTGCCTTTGGCGCGATTGCCCGACTTGCGTCGGGCGGCGTACTCGGAACCCATGATCCCAGAGGACGGCCCGGCTCTCGAGCCCAAACTGCGCCGCTCATACGGACGCTCCGGAACATGAGCCGCACTGCGCAGCAGCCGGGTGCCCACCCGGCACCGGCAACCGATGCGCGCGGCGATATCGTCTCGCACACACTGACGAGGGTGACCGATTCACCATTGGATCGCGCCGTCGCCGATGCACGCGACGCGCTGGCGGGCCGCCAGGCCGAGGCCGGTTACTGGTGTTTCGAACTCGAGGCGGACTGCACCATTCCGGCCGAGTACATCATGATGATGCACTTCCTGGATGAGATCGACGGGGGCCTAGAAGCGAAGCTCGCAAACTATTTGCGCGCTCATCAGGCCGAGCATGACGGCTGGCCGCTCTATCACAACGGCGAGTTCAACATGAGCTGCACGGTCAAGGCCTACTATGCCTTGAAGCTCGCGGGAGACAGCACTCAGGCGCCGCATATGGTACGGGCACGCGCGGCAATTCTGCAGCGCGGCGGCGCGGCGCGAGCGAATGTCTTTACGCGAATCGCACTCGCGCTGTTTGGACAAATTCCCTGGCGCGGGGTGCCGTACATTCCGGTCGAAATCATGCTGCTGCCGCGATGGTTTCCCTTCCACCTCGATCGAGTATCGTATTGGTCGCGCACTGTGATGGTCCCGCTGTTCATCTTGTGCACGCGCAAGCCGGTCGCCAAGAATCCGCGCAAAGTAGATATTCGCGAGTTGTTCACGACCCCGCCCGAAGATGAGCGGCACTACTTTCAACGGCGCGGACTACTGGCCAAGGCCTTCCTGTTGGCGGATCGGCTGGGGCGCATGATCGATCCTTTGATCCCTGCCCGCATGCGGGCAAGGGCGACGCGCCGCGCGGAAGAGTGGGTGCTGGAACGGCTGAACGGTGAGGATGGGCTCGGCGCAATTTTTCCCGCCATGGTCAACGCTTTGGAAGCCATGGTGATACTCGGGTATCCGCAAGACGATCCGCGGCGGGTGACTGCCAAGCGCGCGCTGCAGAAGCTTTTGGTCGTGGGTCCGGCGAGTGCATATTGCCAGCCTTGCGTTTCGCCGATTTGGGATACGGCGCTCGCGGCACTGGCGATGCAGGAGGCGGGCGACGACACCGCCGGCGCCGCCGCGGCCAGCGCACTCGACTGGTTGCAAACTAAGCAATTGCTCGACGAGGCCGGCGATTGGCGCGTCAACAGACCCGGGTTGGCCGGCGGCGGCTGGGCGTTTCAATTCGCGAATGGCCACTACCCTGATCTCGATGACACCGCCGTGGTCGCCTGGGCCATGCATCAGGCGCGGGATCCACAACGCTACGCCGAGAGCGTACGCCGCGCCCTGGATTGGTTGGTCGGCATGCAAAGCGGCAACGGCGGCTTCGCGGCCTTCGATGCCGACAATACCTGCTACTACCTGAACAAGATTCCATTCGCCGATCATGGCGCGCTGTTGGATCCGCCGACGAGCGACGTGACCGCCCGCGTCGTGACCGTATTGGGGCGTATCGCCCGCCCGCAAGACGAGCCTGCGATGAAAAGGGCGATCGCCTACCTGCGCGCCGAGCAGGAGCCGGATGGATCGTGGTTGGGTCGGTGGGGCACCAACTATATTTATGGCACCTGGTCGGTGCTGACGTCTTTTGCGCAGGCGCGCATCGGCGCCGATGATTCGGCCGTACGGCGCGCCGTCGCATGGCTCAAGCTCAAGCAAAACGCCGACGGTGGCTGGGGCGAAAGCAACGACACCTATGCGCAGCCGCCGGAGGAGCGATTGAAATCGCCCAGCACCGCCTGCCAGAGCGCGTGGGCGCTGCTGGCGCTGCTGGCCGCGGGCGAAGCGCGCTCGAACGCCGCACGGCGCGGCGCGGAATTCCTGATGCGGACGCAGCAGGGCACTGGGCTGTGGAGGGATCCGAGTTTCACGGCGCCAGGGTTTCCCCGCGTTTTCTATCTGAGATATCACGGCTACTCGGCTTATTTTCCTTTATGGGCCCTGGCCGCCTACCGCACCCTCGCGCGCCGCGGAATTGCTCATTGAAAGGGGTTGGCGTCGTCGCGGCGCTCAGCATGGAAGCGCGTACCTTAGGTCCGGCGGTGCGACGGCCCGATGGCCTGTCCGCCGTTAGCGGCGGATCACTATTGGTTTTGAGTGGGATAGGTTACGCAGCGGCTGCCGTGGGCGCGCGCAGCCTGGTAGACGCGGGCGCATGTGCGTTACTGAGCTTTGGGCTTGCCGGTGGCCTCGATCCGCGCTTGAGCGCCGGTGCCGTCGTCATTCCAAGTGAGGTGATTTCGCGTGAGGGAAAGAGATTGCCGACGTCGCGGGATTGGCGCGAGAACCTCAGCGCCGCGGTACGGGCGCACTGTCCGATAGCCAACGGCGACCTGTTGAGTAGCCTGCAGGCCATCGACACTCTCACTGCCAAGTCAGCGGCGTTTCGCGGCACCGGCGCCGTGGCGGTCGATATGGAAAGCCTTGCGGTCGCCGAGGTCGCGGCCGCCAGCAATGTGCCTTTCGCCGCACTGCGAGTGATCGTGGACACCGCTGCCGATGTATTGCCGTCGTCAGTCCTGACGGCAACTCGTGGGGGGCAGGTGCGCATCGGGCGGCTCATCGGCGGCCTGGCATTGGCGCCCGCAGATCTCGTGGGGTTGGTTCGCTTGGCGCGCCGCTATCGAACGGCGATTCGCTCATTGGCAGCTGCTGCCCGCGCCACCCGCCTGACGCAATTCACCGCCGCCGTCCGCGCCGCATGAAGGCCTTGGTAACCGGTGCAACCGGTTTTGTCGGTTCGGCGGTTGCCCGAGTTCTGTTGAGCGCGGGTTGGCAGGTGCGAGTACTGGCGCGCGCCGGCTCGGACCGCAGTAATCTCAGCGCCCTCGCCGTGGAAGTCGCGCAAGGCGATCTTGCGCATGTCGCTTCGCTCGAGCGGGCGCTCGATGGTTGCGAGGCCTTATTCCACGTCGCGGCGGATTATCGACTGGGCGCTCGCGACCCCTCGCAGCTATACCTCACCAATGTCGAAGGCACTCGCAATATTTTGGCTGCCTGCCAACGGGCCGGCGTAGCGCGGGTGATATACACCAGTAGTGTCGCGACCATCGGCATTCCGACCGACGGTTCGCCGGGGGAGGAACTGACACCGGTCGCCATCGGCAATATGATCGGTCATTACAAACGCTCCAAGTTTCTCGCGGAAGAAGTCGCGCGCGATGCGGCGCGCTCGGGAATGTCAGTCATCATCGTCAACCCCTCCACACCGGTGGGCCCGGGCGATATCAAGCCCACGCCCACGGGGCGGCTGGTTCTCGACGCCGCGTCCGGACGCATGCCGGCATATGTCGACACGGGCCTCAACATCGCCCATGTGGATGACATAGCCGCGGGCCATCTATTGGCGTTTGAACGCGGCACGTCGGGCGAGCGCTACATATTGGGCGGCGAGAACATGAGCTTGCGCGACATCCTGGCGCAGATCTCGCGGCTGGTCGGCCGTAAACCGCCGGGCATTCGACTGCCCTACGCGGCGGTGCTGCCGGTCGCCTACGCCGCTGAAGCAATCGCCAAGGTCATTGGCCGCAGCGGCCGCGTCACGCTCGAAGGCGTGCGCATGTCGCGCAAGTGTATGTTTTTCTCGAGCGCCAAGGCAGTCAATGAACTGGGGTATCGATGGCGGCCGCCGATCGAGGCATTCGCAGACGCCGTTCGATGGTTTCGCGAGCGCGGACTCTTGTCATAAGCGAGGTTCCGGCCTGGCGTTGGGCTACTCCCCCTTGGTTCATGCTCGAATGCAGCAGAATTTCGCGAGATTACCGGGGCTTAATTACTGGCTTTGCAATCAGAGTGGGCCCGGGCGCCCGGGTCGCGGTAAGATATCCCATGGCTATCCCACTGCTTCAAATGTACAAGGTCGCCCGGTATATCGCCGGCCAGAAGTTGCGCGGTCATCGGCGGTATCCGCTGGTGCTCATGTTGGAACCGCTTTTTATGTGCAATTTGGCATGTTCAGGCTGCGGGAAAATCGATTATCCGAAGGAAATCCTGCAGAAACGCGTCAGTGTGGAGGACGCTCTGAAGGCTGTGGACGAATGCGGCGCTCCGATCGTCTCAATTCCGGGCGGGGAGCCGCTGATACACAAGGAAATGCCGCAGATCGTGGCGGGCATCGTTGCGCGCGAAAAGTTCGTTTATCTGTGCACCAACGCCATTTTGCTGTCCAAGCACCTGGACGAATATACACCGTCGCCTTACCTAACCTTTTCCATTCACTTGGACGGCAATAAGCACCGGCATGACGAGTCGGTTTGTCAGGAAGGCGTTTACGACAAGGCTGTCGCGGCCATTGAGCTCGCCCGAGCGAAGGGCTTTCGCGTCGCGATCAATTGCACGCTGTTCAACGGTGAAAATCCGCAAGACGTGGCCGAATTCTTCGACACGGCGATGGCCCTCGGCATCGAAGGCATCACCGTATCGCCGGGATACAGCTATCATCACGCACCGAAGCAGGATGTGTTCCTGGCGCGAAATGCCAGCAAGCAGTTGTTCCGCAGCATTTTCAGTTTGGGTCCACGTTCCAAAAGCAAGCCCTGGTCGTTCAATCACTCGTCGCTGTTTCTGGATTTTCTCGCAGGCAATCAGACTTACCAGTGCACGCCGTGGAGCAATCCCACGTACAACGTGTTTGGATGGCAGAGACCCTGCTATCTATTGTCGGATGAGGGCTACGCCCCTACTTACCAGTCGCTGATCCAGGATACCGAGTGGGAAAAATATGGCGTGGGCAAAAATCTGCGCTGCGATAATTGCATGGCGCATTGCGGATTTGAGGGAACTGCCGTCAATGATGCATTCAGTCATCCGATCAAAGCGATGATGGCCGCGCTACGGGGTCCGAAGCTCTCGGGTGCCATGGCGCCCGACCTGCCGATCGAATACCACCCAAGTGGGCGCCATGCGGCCGTCACAGCAATCCCGCTCAGCGAAATCAAGCGCGTGAGTCGGGAGAGCGCCTGAGCCGACGGCCGGTAGTGCAAGAGGGATTACGCGTGAACGACGCAGCCGAACGCCGCACCTTGCTGCAGGACGAGGTAGCGAATTCCGCGGAGTTCGGTGCGCAATTCGAAGCTTGGCGCGAACGTATGGAGCGAGCGCTGGAGTCGCGGCTGCCGCAGTCCGATGCGGTGCCGGCTCGCTTGCACGCGGCCATGCGCTACAGCGTGCTGGGGGGTGGCAAACGCATACGGCCTGCATTGCTTTTTGCTACCGCGCGGGCTGTAGGACTGTCGGAAGACGAAGTAGAAGCGGCGGCTTGCGCCATCGAGTTGGTGCACGTGTATTCGCTGGTGCACGATGATCTGCCGGCCATGGACGACGATGATCTGCGGCGTGGCCGACCCACCTGCCACAGGGCATTCGATGAGGCGACGGCGCTGTTGGTGGGCGATGCTCTGCAGCCGCTGGCATTTCAGCTGTTGGCCAGCGATCCGGCGCTACCCGCTTCGCCGGCGATTCGCTTGCGTTTGATCGACATGCTGGCGCAAGCGAGCGGCACTTTCGGAATGGCCGGAGGCCAGGCTATTGATTTGGCGGTGCAGGGCTTGCAGCTGGACATCGGCCAAGTTGAAGATATGCATGCGCGCAAGACGGGCGCCGTGATTTGTGCCGCCGTGTTGATGGCTGCCGAATGTGTTCCCGGCCTCAATCCCGATCACTATGCGTCGCTGGCGCGTTTTGCGAAGGCCGTCGGTTTGGCTTTCCAGATTCAGGACGATCTGCTCGACGTGACCGGCGACGTGTCGACTTTGGGCAAAGCAACCGGTGCGGACAGCGAGCGCGCCAAACCCACGCACCCGGCGGTCATCGGCATACCGGCCTCGCAGCAGCGGGTCCGGCTGCTTCACGATCAAGCCACCGATGCGCTGGCGCCGTTCGGTGACCGCGCGTCCAGCCTGCGTTCGTTGGCCCATTGGCTGTTGTCGCGCCAGTACTGATTCGCCAGCGCTGCTGCGGCAGGCGAAAATCGATCGCGGAACGGCGATTTCGGATGAGTTATTGACAGCGGCTTTCCATAAGCTGATCTTACGCATTAAGTCGCGGCCGCGACGCGGGAGTCCTAGAGGAAGTAACGGGTGCACCGCAGCAGTGCCATCAGTCATGCGCGTCTCATGCGCGAGTCGACCGACCGCGTTGAGCGCGCGCTGCGCGACGAGGATAGCAAAGAGCATCTCGTAGCGGAGCGAATACTCGAAAGCACTCGCACCTGGCAGCTGTGGGAGAACGAACACTCGGGCCTGATGCGCCAAGTTTCTGAGTACGGCGCTTTGCGCAACCAGGCGGCGGCGCTGAGACATACTGCGTTGCGCCTGATTCACGGCAAAGCATTATTCGAATACCTGCGAAAAGATGCAGTGCGCGGCACCGAGCGCAGTCGAATTCTGCGTTACTTTTATCCGACGCGCGGCTATCAATATGCGGTGATTGCGGAACATAGCGGCTATTTGCGCAAGGCGTGCAGCTTGCTGTGCGCCAATCATGTAGGTACGGATTTGGTTCACGATCCGGCATTTCTAGATCCGATGCAGCACTATGAACTGTTGTATGCGGAATACTTCGATCTGTACTGCAGCACATTGTTTCCCGTGGACGGCGTCGAGCCCGCCTGCGAGCGCCCGTTGTTGCCGCTGCTCAAACATCAACTAAACGAATGGCGCTGGATGATCCTCAATCCGCGCAAGAGCCGGGAGCGGATCAGGCGTGAGTCCGAGATGCGCCGCGCTAGCGGGGAGACTCAGCGGCTCCCGCAACTTAAGGTCCGGCCGAGAGAGCCTTAGGGCATAATTCAGGCGCGTGGTTGAATCCGTTCTTGTAGTCAACCCGAAGTAGCTTTCAAGGCCTTTAATGAATCCATCCGTGCTCCAACGCATTGCCAATGGCGATTCCGCGGCGGTGCGTGAGTGTATCGCAGAGTACGGTGCACTCGTTTGGAGCCTTGCGCGACGTTTGTCGCGCTCGCCTTCGGATGCCGAGGATGCGACGCAGGAAATCTTTCTCGATATCTGGCGCAGTGCCGGCCGTTTTGACCCATCGCAGGGCTCGGATAAGGTATTCATTGCGATGATTGCCCGCCGTCGCTTGATCGACCGGTTACGTAAAACCAGCGCCGAACCGCCCATGGATCCGGTTGAGGTGTTGGAAACCATAGCCTGGACGGACGCCGGCTCGGCTTCGGAGACGTCGATCGAGGCAGAACAGGCTACTCGCGCACTGGCGGAGTTGCGGCCCGAGCAGCGGCAGGTATTGGAATTGGCTCTACTGCATGGCTTGAGTCAGTCCGAGATTGCGATTCGCCTAAGCATGCCTTTGGGTACGGTGAAGTCATTTATGCGTCGCGGTCTCATCAAGGTGCGTGAATACATGAACATAGACGCCGAAGGCGTCTCGGCGAGGATCTGATGTCTACGCCGGACACACAAGGTCAGGTAGATGACGCCACGATAGATTTGCTGATCAAGCAAGTCACCGAGGGGCTGTCGCCAGCTGAGCAGCGTGCCCTCGATGTGCTTGACGGGGCCGTGGCGAGCGGTCTTTTGCGCGACTTGGAGCGCGCAGCTGCCGCGGTCACTCTGGCAGGAAGCGCGAATGCGCAAACTTTGCCCCCTGCGATGGCGCAGCGGCTGGCGCGTCAGGCGGAACAGCACTTTGCAGTCTCCGCGTCGCGAGCTGCGCTTCGCGCCGGTGCGGCCACTGCCGCCGAACCTCGACGCAGCAATACCGCCACCTATGGTTGGTTGGCCGCCGCGGCGTGCTTGGTGCTTGCCTTGTTCAGCTGGATGCGCGGGCCGCCACCGGGCGCCCCGGTGGCGCAAGTAGTTCCGCCTGCCGTAATCGTCGCGCCGACCGCGAAGCCGTCCGTTCCGCCGACTATGGCCGAAGAGCGGGCGGCGCTGATGGCGAAGAATGACACGCTCAAGATCACTTTGGCTCCCTCGAAGGATCCTGCGGCGGCCGGCGTGAGCGGCGACGTGGTGTGGGATTCGGCGACTCAGCGCGGCTACTTGCATTTCGCGGGACTAGCGGCGAATGACCCGACCATACGCCAATATCAGCTGTGGATATTCGACGGCGGCCGCGATAAGCGATATCCGGTCGACGGCGGCGTGTTCGACGTTCCGGCGAATGCGGATGAGGTGGTCATACCCATACGCGCCGCGCTCATGGTGCGCAAGCCGGCGGCATTTGCCGTCACCATCGAAAAGCCGGGCGGTGTCGTGGTCTCCGGACGCGAGCACGTCGTGGTGCTGGGCGCAGCCGGCTAGGCAGGCGCCCGCTGAGGCTAGGCGCCCGCTGAGGCTAGGCGATAGCCGCTTTGCGCTCCTTCAGCGAGGGCGGCGTCCATTGGTATATCCAGGTCTCGGTTAGCGGCCGTCCATCGATGCGCAGATATAAACGCAAATCGACGGCGTCGAAGCTATCGTCCGCCGGCTTCACGTCGAATAGCGCGCGGTAGCCTTTGAATTCCTCGATGAAGTGCGCGGTGACATGCTCTGTGGTTCCGCGCGAGGTGGTGATGACGGCCTCGACGTTGGCGTCCTTGGCAAGCGCGGCGAGTTCACCGCCCGCAAAGTCGACGGCGAAATGCCAGGAATAATACTGGCGCCTTTGGCCGACGATACCGCCGATGCCGGTGCGGGTGGCGATGGCCTGCGCGAGGGCTGAGCTGAAGGGCATGCGCGTGCCCCAATAGAGCCGGTAGCTGAACAGCATTTCCTGGCCCGCCTTGGTCTTCTCCGACGGATTCCAGAACAGTACGATGTTGTCGAAAGTTTCGTCGACCGTCGGAATTTCCACCAGCTGCACCGCGCCCTTGCCCCAGCCGCCGCCGGATCCGGATTTGGGCTCGACCCATAAGCTGGGGCGCCGGTCGTAATACACGCCATCATCTTGGTAGTGATCCCAAACCCGATCCCGCTGCAGCAAGCCGAAGCCGCGCGGATTATCGTCGAAATATGAATTCAAATGCAGTTGCGCGGGGTTGGTCAACGGCCGCCAGATCCATTCGCCGGCACCCGTCCACATGGAAACGCCGTCGGAATCATGAATCTCCGGACGCCAATCGTTGACCACTCGCCGATCATTCTCGCCGTAGTAGAACATGCTGGTCAGAGGCGCTATTCCCAGCCGCTCGATGGGCTTGCGGGGATACAAGGCGGAATCGATATCCATGACCTGAGTGCCGCCAGGCGCAATTTGGAAGCGCAGCGCGCCGGCAATACTCGGGGAGTCGAGCAATGCATACAAGGTCATGGATCCCGCCCCCTTGGCCGGACGCTCGAACCAGAATGACGTAAAGCGGGGAAATTCCTCGGGCCGCGGAAAGGCCGTGTCTACCGCGAGGGCGCGCGCCGAAAGGCCGTACTGGCGAGTGTCGCCGCCGACTGCGCGAAAATAACTTGCACCCAGAAACGCAGCGACATCCGCTTTCCAGTCCGTCACGAACTGCACACGGAATCCGGCGAATCCCGCGTGATTGCGCATCAAGTTAGGATCGATGCCGCTCTTGTCGAATTCGAACATCGCCGGGTCGTAGAGGATTTCGCGCGACTGGCCGTCGACGATTTCATACAGATGCACCGCTTGCGAAAAACCTCGGCCGACGTGAAAGAACTGCAGACGGAACGCCAATCCAGCATCGCCCCACAGGGAGTGGTCGGTGCGAAAGCGCAGCGACTGATATTGGTCGTAGCCGAGCTTCGCCATCGCGGGCGGCAACACGTCCGGGGACGGCTGGTACGCCGCGCCAGCTAGCTGGCGGGCTTGGCCTTTGAGCCAGGCATATTCAAACGGTTGTGCGAGCGTTGCGGCCGGCGCAGCTGTGCCACGTCCGGAGTAAGCCCAGGGGCCTGCGGCCAATACCACTGCAGATTTGAGTATTTCGCGTCGGCGAATCATCTTTTATCCTCTAAATCACGAATTCGGGGGGCGCCGCATCGGGCAGCAGGGCAAGCTGATTGAGCAAGCGCGCGTCGGCGGCGACTTCCACGCGTTCGATGGGCGTGAGCCAATCCATCGCTTCATCGAGGGAGCGAGCATCGATCAATTTTTGCTCGGCGGTGAAGGCGTGCGGATCGGGGCGGCCGCGCGCATCGGCGGGCCGCGACAAGTTGCCCTTGATGTGAGTCAGACGAGCGTCGCGATGACGCGCAAGAAAACGCAGTCCGTCCGCCGGCAGGGCCGGCGCTGCGCGCAATAATTCCATGCGGCGCGCCACCAGTTTCGGCGGCTCCAGCTCTTCGGGTGTCCGCAGCAAAGCGAACCTCGCCAGCATTTTTCCCAGCCATTCGCTGCCGCTGGCCCGCGACAATGGCACCGCCAGAAACAGTCCGAGAAGTGCCGGCGATACCCAGGCCAGCAAAGGCGGAGACAGAAAGTAGACAATGACGGCGGTGAGGCAACTCAAAAACATGTGGCGCCGGTGAAAGCGCCAGGCGTCGGTCCAGGTGGTGCTGCCGTCCCGGCGCTGCGGCTTCCAACCAGAATCTCTGCCGATGAGAATCTCGAACACCGCGCGGCATTGAATCAGCATCAGAATGGGCGCGTACAAGGCGGAAAGGATCACCTCCAGGAAAAAACTTGCGATGACGCCGATGACCCCGCCGGCGCCGCGCCTGATGCGCCGCGAGAATAGCGCGCGGACCAAACCCAGCATTTTTGGGATGAACAGCACCGCCATGCTGAACCAGAAGAGAGCCATCATCAGTTCGACGTCGAACCGCGGCCAAGTGGGAAACAGCTGGAAGTCGTGGTTGAAATACTCAGGACGAATCAGGTGCGATTGTACGGCGAGCGCGAAGCCGATGCCGAGCATGATCAACCACAGCGGCGAGGACAAGTAACTCATGATGCCCACACCCAGATGAAGGCGGCTGGCGAAGCTCAAGCCCGCGCTGCCGATGATTTTCATGTGCTGCAAATTACCCTGTGCCCAGCGGCGGTCGCGGATGGCGACGTCGATCAGCGAGGGCGGCGATTCTTCCCAAGAGCCGCCGCAGTCGGTAGCCATGCGCACCTTGAATCCGCCGCGGCGCATCAGCGCCGCTTCCACGAAGTCGTGCGACAGCACGTGGCCGCCGAAAGGCTTGCGGCCCTGGAGTTGCGGAAGGCCGCAGTTTTGCGCGAACGCCGTCATGCGGACGATGGCGTTATGCCCCCAGTAGTTGCCGCTGTCTCCCGACCATGCGGCGAGGCCCCGCGTAATGACGGGCCCGTAGACGCAGGCGGCGAATTGCTGCAGGCGGCCGAAGAACGTTCGAGCGCCGATGAGTTGCGGAGCGGTCTGCAGGATTCCCAACTGCGGATCCGCGTCCATCATCTGAGCCAGCCGCCGCAGCGTTGGCGCATCGATGAGACTGTCCGCGTCGAGCACGATCATATGGCCGTAGCGGCCGCCCCAGCGTGTCACGAAGTCCTCCACATTGCCGGATTTGCGCGCGATGTTCTGCCAGCGCCGCCGGTACCACACCGGCATGATGGGCAGCAACGCGTTGCGCAAAACCTCGACCGCCAGGGTTTCGCGAATCCAGGAATCGGCATTGGTCGAGTCCGACAGCACGACGATCTCGAAGGCGCGATTCGCGCCGATGGCATCGAGCGCCTCGGCCATGGCTTGCAGCGCCGATGTAGTGCGTAGCGGATCTTCATTATAGATCGGCATGACTAGGGCGGTGAGCGGCGGGGTGGCGCCGGCCTTGGCCTGTGGCTCGGGGTCGCGGCGTTTTGACGCCCCAGCCAGCACCGATCCTGCTGCGAAGGCGATCCAGCCCAGCGACACGGCAAAGAAAAAAATCATCATGCCCTGCAGTGCGGTCATGCTGGCGAAGCGCACGACTTGAAGCATTTGATAGGTGCCGTAAGTGGTGATGCCGATGAACACGGCCGCCAGAACGAATCGCGCATACAGAACGGCTGCCGAGGAACGCTGCCACTCCCGCTTCGACTGCCTATAGCGCAGATCCTGCGCAGGCATGGCCAAGGGTGCGTCCGGCGGCATTCCGCCTGCGACCGGGGAGTGCACGAGTTGCTCGAGTTCGACGGCGGTGTTCAGCTGGAAGTCCATCGATACAGCCAGGTTTCCGTGACCGGTCGGTCGCCGCGCATGATTCGCAAGCGCAATTCGATCAGCTCGGCGTTGCCGGGATCGATCTCGAAGCTGGCGCGCAATCCATGCAGGGAGTTGTTCGACATGAGAGTGGCATTCGAGACTTTGCCTGAGGATGCGCCCAGATCCAGGCGCAACCCATCGACTTTTTCACCTGCCCCGACGAAGTCCAGCAAGAACACCCGACGTTTACCGTCGAGGCTGGCACCGGAGCGGGTGGCCACGGTTTTGCCCAAGGACTTGGGCAGGGACGGTTCCGCGCTCCAGGTGATGCGATAAGCGAAGTGCGCCGGGTGTCCCGGCATCAGAGCCTGCGCCGTGCGCCAAAACGCCACGATGTTGTCGTTGCTTTCGCGCCCCGAGGGTATTTCGACCAGTTCAACCGCGCCGGGGCCCCAATCGCCTTGCGGCTCGACCCAGGCGCTCGGCCGGCGCTCATACTGGGCGTCGAAATCTTGGAAGTCGCTTTGTTGCCTGGAGCGCTGCACCAAGCCAAAGCCCTTGGGCTGCTGGTTGGTGAAGCTCGAGACTTGCAGCTTGCGCGGATTGGCGAGCGGCCGGAATATTTGCTCGCCTGATTTAGTCGCTATTTGCAGTCCGTCGGAGTCGTGCACTTCGGGGCGATAGTCGTCGAGGCGGCCACGATTGGTCTCATCGAACAAAAACATCGATGTCAGCGGCGCGATGCCAGTGACGCGCATCTCCGCGCGTGGATATAGAATCAGGTCGACGTCGGTGAGCGTTTCGACGCCGGGCCGTACCGTAAAGCGGTACGCACCGGTGGTCGACTCGCTTTCGAGCAGAGCGTAAATGATGATGCTGGTCGATTTCGCAACCGGCTGCTCGAGCCAAAAATGCGTGAATACCGGAAACTCTTCGCCGCTCGGATCTGCGGTATTGACCGCCAGTCCGCGCGCAGAGAGTCCGTACAAGAGGTTCTGAGCGACGGCGCGGAAATAGCTTGCGCCCTGAAACACCAGAAACTCGTCCCAGATCTTCTGGGAATTGATGCGGGTTCGAATCCGAAATCCCGACAGAGGCAGCGACACCTTACCCAATTGGGCGGGAAGCGCCGCAGCCATCTGGAACATGGCCGGGGTCGGGATCACATCCTGTGCCACGCCGGCTTGGACGGTGGAGACCATGACTGAGGTGGGTAGGTTATAGCCGGCACGCAATAGCTCGAGTCGGAAGGGCAGCTTTTCGGTACGCCAAATTCCGGCATCGGGATTAAAGTGAATGCTGCGATACTGCTCGGGACTCAACTTGTCGAATACGGCGGTCAGGCTATTGCGCTGCGGCGCATAGGGCTTGGCGGCGCGGCGCTCGGCATCCTGTTGTAGAGCCTCGTAAGTGAACGGATAGCTTGCCGGTTTGCCGAGAACCGGCATGCTGGCACCATGCGCATCGGTGCCAACCACCACGAGGGCGAGCACCAAGAATGAATTGGTCAATGTTACCGGCAACGCAGTTACCCCAAATTTGCCGGACCGGCCTTAACAGGCTACGTAAACAGGGGTCCAGGACACGCAACCATGATGAAACTGGCGTAGTCTGTCAACGGGCATTGTGCGCCAAGCACGCCTGCTATAGTCCTAGGCCATGCCGACAGCCGTTGAATTGGGTCTGGAACCGCAGAGCGCGCGCGCGGTATTGATGGTGCGGCCGGCGCGGTTCGGATTCAATCCGCAAACAGCGGCCAGCAACGCTTTCCAGATCGCGCCCGGCCGGAACGCTGCGATGGATCAGCAATTGCAGGCCTCTGTAGAGTTCGATCATATGGCACAGGCACTGCAGCGCGCCGGCGTCGAGGTGTTGGTCGCGGCCGACACCCATGATCCAGCCAAGCCTGACGCCATATTCCCCAACAATTGGGTGAGTTTTCACGGAGATGGCACCGTGGTGCTGTATCCGATGATGGCGCTCAATCGGCGTTGGGAGCGGCGCGAGGACATTCTCCAGCAGGTAGTGAGCGAGGGCCGCTTTCACGTCTCGCGCACCATCGATCTCACGCATCGTGAAACCGAAGGAAAGTTTCTAGAGGGTACCGGCAGTATGGTGTTGGATCGGACGCACCGAATGGCATACGCTAATCCGTCCCCGCGCACCGGCCTCGATGTTCTGGGTGAGTTCGCGCAGCTGCTTGACTACGAACTCGCCATCTTCGACGCACTCGATGCCGTGGGTCAGCCCGTATACCATACGAATGTGGTGATGGCGATCGGCAGCCGTTTTGCCGTGGTATGCGGTGAGGCGATCGCGCATGCCCAGCATCGGTCCGCTGTGTTCTCTAAGCTGCGGGGGACGGGACACGACATCGTCGACCTATCGCTGGCGCAGATGCGCGACTTTGCCGGGAATGTGTTGGAACTGGCGGCGCCGGGCGGTCCGGTTCTCGCCATATCGACGACGGCCTTGCGCAGCCTCGATCCCGCTCAGCGTCGCGTCCTGGAAACCCATGCCGGCCTGCTGCCGCTCGACGTACCGACCATTGAAAGATTCGGCGGCGGGGGCGTACGCTGCATGTTGGCTGAAGTCCATCTGCCGAAGCGCGATTAAAAAACACCGCGGGGCCGCAGCCGTTGACCAGCCGCAGCGCCGTGGCGAGCCGCAGCGCCGGCGCTAATGGCATAATTCGCCCATGCTGGAACTCGCGGTCAAAGTGCTCATTGCCTATTTGCTCGGCACCCTGATGGGCAGCCTGTTATTGGGCCGATTGCGCGGCGTTGACATACGCAGTGTAGGCAGCGGCAATGCCGGCGCTACCAATGCCCTGCGCACTCAAGGCAAGCTTTTCGGATTCATGGTGCTATCGATCGACATCGCGAAAGGCCTACTCGCGGTCTGGTGCCTGCCCGCGGCTGTCCTGCCGGGGATCGGCATCGATGCCGGGCTGGCGCGCGAGTGGCTGCGGGTGGCGTGCGGCTTCGCCGTGATCGTGGGTCACGTGTATCCCGTTTGGTTTGGTTTTCGCGGCGGTAAGGGCGTGGCTACCGTGGTCGGGGTGGTTGCCGCCCTTGAACTCAGGTTGCTGGTGCCCTTGCTGCTAAGCTGGGTGATCGTAGTGATGCTCACCGGCTATGTCGGACTCGCTTCGATGCTGGCCGCAGTGGCACTGTTTGCCGCGGTATACGGGCTCGAACCGAACAATGCGGCGCTGGTGTGTTTCAGCGCGGCGGTGGCGGCTTTCGTTGCGTATACCCACCGCGGCAATATCGCTCGAATGCGCGCGGGCAACGAGCATCGCGTGCGGCGTCTATGGCTGTTTCGTCCTCGAGCGGCGTAGATCACCCTTTGCTGTTGGTGTTGTTGGCTGACGGCCAACTGCACTCCGGTGAGGACCTGGCCCGGGAGCTCGCCGTGAGTCGTGCCGCCGTATGGAAGGCAGTGCAGAGGCTGCGTGCCTCAGGAGTGGAGGTGCAGGCGCTTGCGCGACGCGGTTATCGGTTGCCCCGCGCCGTGGAATTGCTGGACGCGCGGCGAATCGGCGGTGAACTGAATCAGCGCCGCGCGGCGCACCTGCGGAATCTGGAGTTGCTGTTCCAAGTCGATTCCACCAACACCCGGCTGCTGGCCGCAGCACCGCCTCCCGTCGGAATGGCAGACGCGTGTTTGAGCGAACTGCAGCATGCGGGCCGCGGCCGGCGCGGCCGACGCTGGCTTGCGCCGTTCGGTAGCGGCATTGCGATGTCGGTGAGCTGGACTTTCGGGGAGGCAGCGGGTGCCTTGTCGGCACTGAGTCTGGCTGTCGGCGTGGCGCTGGCTCGAGCTCTGGAGCGTGCCGGCGCGTCAGGGATCGGGCTCAAGTGGCCCAACGATATCATTTTCCAAGACCGTAAAATCGGCGGTGTGCTCATCGAATTGCGCGCCGAAGCCAGTGGACCTGCTCATGTGGTGATCGGCGTGGGGGTCAATGTCTTTCTGCCTGAGACAGCGCGGCGCGAAATCGCAGCCACGGGCGTGTCTGTGGCGGCGGCGGCGGACGCGTGCACCCACGCGCCTTCGCGGAATTTGCTCGCGGGGGCCATCTTGGACGAGCTTTTGAGTATGCTGGGGCGATTCGAACGAGAAGGCTTCGCGGCGTTCAGGGACGCGTGGAGGGCGCTCGATGTCTTGGAAGGCCGGCCCGCCCGCGTGCTGATCGCCGACAGGGTGATATCGGGCACGGCGCGGGGAGTGAATCAGGAGGGGGCTTTGCTGCTGGAGACCGGCGATGGGGTCCAGCGATTCGTTTCCGGCGAGGCGAGTTTGCGGATGATCGAGGGTGATACTTGACGTTGTTAAAAAGCATTGTGGTGTGCTTGGTATTGGCCAATGTAGGCTACTACCTGTGGGCGCGTGGAATCGCCGAGTCGGCGCCCGGGCGCTCGCCGGCGGCGCCGACCACGTTGCGGTTGGCATCCGAGGCAGGCGATGCTGACCGAGTGAGCGGTGCAGAGGCGGCGGGCGCCGTAGTGGTGGGCAGCGCCGGCACGGCCATGGCCGGCACCGACAGTGCGACAGCCGCGCCATTGCTCACGAATCTGCAGCGCTGCCTCAGTGTCGGACCGTTCCGCGACGTCTCCGAAGCCGCGCGCGCCGCCGCGACTTTGCGCGCCGGCCACTATGACCCTCGGCAACGCGTCGCAGACGGAGACGTCTGGGCCGGGGTGTGGGTTTATTTGCAAATACCCGCATCGCGCGCAGCGGCAGAGCAAATGCTGTCGAAGCTCAAAGCCGGCGGTATCGATGACGCGCTGGAAATGCCCGGCCCCAATGAAGGCTCGGTGATTTCGCTCGGACTCTTCAGTGAGCCCAAGCGCGCCCAGGCGCGGGTTGCTCGAGCTCAGGCTCTCGGATTCAATCCGGGGACCGCCGAGCGCAAGCGCACCGGCAATGTGTATTGGATCGACATCGATTTGAAACCTACGGATAGTTTGCTGAATCCCTCGGATTTGCAGGGCGAGGCCGGGCGCATCGTGCGCCTGGAGGTGAAAGCCTGTCCGGTGTCGGGCGCCACCTCGTGAACGGCCGCACTGCCGTGTTGCGGTCGGCGGGCGCCATGGGCGCGTTCATCGGCTATGGCTGTCTATTGGCGTTTTTATCACTCGTCGGTTGGCAGGTTTACGGCTGGTTCCGCGACGGCGAATGGACTCACGTCGGATTGAGCGACGGACTGCACGCCGAACTGGTGCGCTGCTGCGTTAAGCAGGCTGATAATGGCCAACTCACGAACTTTGTGCACTGGCTGGGTGCGCCGGTGAGCTGGTTGGGCATGCACAAAGTGTTCGAAGTCATTCCCGCCTCGCTCGCCTTGTTCGCCCTGAGCATTGCGGGCAATTGCATTTTTGTGTATTGCAAGGATCGGCTGGACCAGCGCTAGTTGGCCCCACAACAATCTCAGCCCCTATGTGTGCTGGCAGACAGTCGCGCCGAATGGCGTAGCCCATTGTGTCAGCGAATGAGAAGCACCGACAATCATTTGATCGAATTGCTGCCACGCAAAGACCGTCGCCATATGCGCGCAATTTGCGAGACCGTAGATCTGGTGCTCTCAGAAGTGCTGTGCGAAAGCGGCTCTTGCACTGCCTACGTTTATTTTCCCGTCGACTCCATCGTTTCCTTGGTCACGCCGATCGATGGCAAGCCCGTGCTGGAAGTCGGCATGGTCGGCCGTGAAGGCATGGTGGGTGCCCAGTTGGTTCTGGGAGTTATGGCCTCACCGCTGCATGCTGTGGCACAAGGCAGCGGCAAGACTTGGCGCGCCTCCGCTGCCGCGTTTCGCAGCCTTTTGACGGAGAGCACGGCGCTGCAATTCTATATGAATCGCTATCTCTATGTGTTGATGTCGCAATTGGCGGTTTCCGCCGCATGCTTGCGCTTTCATCTCATTGGTCCGCGCCTCGCCCGCTGGCTGCTGATGAGCCAGGATCGGGCCCATGCCGACACCTTTCAGGTCACGCACGAATTTCTCGCCTACATGCTGGGTGTGCGCCGGGTAGGCATCACACTCGCCGCTGGCGCACTGCAGCGCAAGCGTCTGATTGAATATAAACGCGGGCAGCTTCGCGTTCTGAACCGAGCCGGACTGGAGGCAGCCGCTTGCGGCTGCTATGCGACCGACAAAAAGCTGTACGCCGACCTGCTCGGGTGATCGATGAGTGTTTGCTAGCGCACAGACGCCGCTGCGTGCGGTGAGTAAAGAGAGCCGACTCGAATGTTCCACTTCAGGGAGGACGTAGGGCGTATGCGTAGAGCGGAAATCAGGGCATCCACGGATGCCGTCGTGCGGATGCTGAAAACCGGCGGTGATGGCGCGTTCGGACACCATGGAGTCGGCATTGTCGAACAGGTGGGGTCGCAGATCCGTCAGTTCGCCGTGGGGGATTCGGTGTTGGTCGCTTGCATCGGGGCTTGCGGCCACTGTGCTTTTTGCCTCAAGTTCATGTATTCGCACTGTACGACGGGCGGCTGGATTCTTGCTGAGCCCAAGGATACGACCACCCACAGTAGGGCCGTCAACGAGCGGTCCGAATTGGTAAGAATTCCCCATGCGGACACCAGCCTGACACATCTTGCCAGCGCCGAATCGCCGGGGCGGGCCGCAGCCCTCCTGGCTCACCGCTCGAGGCTGAAACGCATTCTCGATGCCGCCGACACTAACTTCGCCATCTTCTCGTAGCGACGATAGTTCGCGGCGCGCTACATCGATCGAGGGATAGCCCAATTTGCGCGCCATAGTAGAATCGGAGGGATAACCCGGCTGGATGGAGTTTCCCTGTTGATCGACTCGATACCTGCTTCCAACGAGTGGGATACGCGACGCATCCTGTTCGCGAGCCTAATCGGAACGACGATAGAGTTTTACGACTTCTACATTTACGCCACGGCCGCCGTGCTGGTGTTCCCCAAATTGTTTTTCCCCAAAGGGGATCCTGCCACAGCGACACTGCAATCCCTGGCGACGTTCGCATTGGCGTTCCTGGCTCGGCCGATTGGATCAGCATTTTTCGGCCACTTCGGCGATCGCGTTGGGCGCAAGACCACTTTGGTGACCGCTTTGTTGACCATGGGTGTCTCGACCGTCTGCATCGGCTTATTGCCCACCTATGCAACTCTTGGCGTGTATGCCGCCGTTCTTCTGGCTCTGTGTAGAGTCGGACAGGGCGTGGGCTTGGGCGGAGAGTGGGGGGGAGCGGTTCTGCTGGCGACCGAAAACGCGCCGCCGGGCAAGCATGCGTGGTATGGCATGTTCCCGCAATTGGGCGCACCGCTGGGACTGTTCTTCTCCGTGGGCGCATTCCTGTTGATCAGCAGCAATCTAAGCGAGGCGCAGTTGTTTAGCTGGGGCTGGCGCATTCCGTTCCTGGCAAGCACCGTGTTGGTCGGCGTCGGTCTCTACGTCCGTCTGCGATTGGTCGAGACCCCGGCATTCAAACACAGCATCGCTCAGGGTGAGCGAGTTCGGGTGCCCTTTTTCGTGGTGTTCACGAAGTACTCGCGCGAGCTCTTGCTGGGCACCCTGGGGGCTACCACCACATTCGTGGTGTTCTACCTTGCCAATGTCTTTGCGTTGGGATGGGCCACGTCGTCGCTCGGATTCGGGCGCCGGCAGTTTCTGATCATGCAAATGATCGCGGTCGTATTCTTCGGTCTGGCCATACCGTTCGCTGGATGGCTTGCCGATCGTATTCGCGGGCGCGTGATGCTGGTGATCGCGACCTTGCTCATCATCGCTTTTGGTTGCGCTTTCCAGCCGCTTTTCGGCGCTCACGACACGATACGTGTGTTCGTATTCTTGGCGCTTGGATTTGGTTTGAGCGGATTGACGTACGGTCCATTGGGCAGCGCGTTAGCTACGCTATTCCCGACTGCCGTGCGCTATACAGGCACGTCGCTTACATTCAATTTTGCCGGAATCCTGGGCGCGTCGACCGCGGCGCCGATCGCGACCTGGCTGGCGACACATCACGGCTTGGCTTATGTCGGCTATTATCTATCGGCGGCGGGCGTGATTACTTTGGCGGCGCTGTTGTCGATCAAGGACGAGATACCGCCCCCACGGCGTTGACTCACCCCAGCCAGGCCGCGGCCATCGTGGACGCGCACGCTTATTTCGGCTGAGCCACTAATATCATAAAGCTATTCGGCACGATGTTCGGCCCGGGGCGCGGCTGCTCTTCGGTGGCGGGTGGCGCGGGTCCAAGCTTTGCGCCAGCGAGGAATATCTTGTGGGTGACGGGATCGAGAACCATGGTCCTCGATCCCGTTTGTGTCGTCACGGTCGAAAGCACACGATATTCGTCCGGCGTCTCTTCGTGAATCACCGTCAGAGTGCCGTCCTGGCCGTTCGAGCTGAATACCAGTCCCAGATCCGGATCGTAAGCGGCGGCATCCGGTCCATTGCCGATCACCACACGAGCGGCTTGTCTCCCGGACGTGGAATCCGTGACCGCCATGACTTGGTTTTCGCAGACCGAAAACAACCGATGGTGAACCAAGTCGAGCGCCAGACCCGTGGGATTATTGCAGCCGGGGAGTGCCCAAGTCGATCTCACCGTCAGCGTCTTGCCATCGACGACCACGAGCTTGCCTGGGGCCGCCGCGATGTTCACGTAGATCGTCCCCGCATCGTCGGTCGCCATGAACTCGGGACGGCCGGGCAGCGGCACGGTAGCGACGAGCTGCAGGGTTCCCGCGTCGATTACTGACAGGTTGGACGATTCTGTATTGGCAGTGACGATGTGGTTGTGCTGCGGCTCGTAAAGGATGGCGTCCGGATTCTTTCCGGAGACTTGCAATTCTTGAATCACTCGCAGGGTGTCGAGCTCAAACACGGATACGCTGTTGCTGCGTCCATTGCTGGTGAAGCCCCGGGCGACGATGGGCGCGAAGGCGATGCCATGAACGCCCGCCGTATGCGGAATGCTCCCCGCGAGTTTCCCGCTCACGGTTTCGACAACATCCACCCGCTCGCCGCGAGCGACGAACAACCGTGCCCCGCTCGCTTCCAGGGCGAGGTAATCCCACGCGCCGCCGCCGCCCAGCGGCCAACTTGTAGACACCGTGTAGTCGGCGCCCGGCAAGGGTGAAGTGTCCGTTGCCCGTGTCGGCGCCGCGACGGCCTGCAGCAGCACGAGCACGACAAAAACAAGATTGCGCGGCACGATGAATCCTCGATCTCAACGGACGGACAGTTTACCCGCATTGATCGGTAGAAAAAATCGCGCCACAACCAGCCATGTAATTTCTACATTCGCAAGACCTAGGTATCATCGATATATGCAGCGAGACTATTTGGGCAATCCCGTTAGCACGCAATGCGATGCCACAATTCGCGCCATCGACGATTTCATCGCGGGTTTCCTGGCCTACGAGACTCGGGCGGAGCACATACTGGGGGCGGCAGATTCAGACCCTGAGGCCTGCTTGCCCAATGTATACGCGGGACTGCTTTGCATGCTGCTGGAATCACCCCAAGGGCCGCAGCACGCCGCGAATTACCTGGCGGCCGCCGCGCGCGCGTGCGCGCTCGCCACCCGCCGCGAGCAGCTAAACGCGGCAGTGTTGCAAGCCTGGGTGAATGATGACTTGCCGCTGACTCTGCGTCTTTGCGATCAAGTCTCGGACGAATTTCCGCGAGATCTCGTCATGGTAAAAATCCACCAATATTTGGAGTTCAATCGCGGTAATGCCGCGCAAATGCTGCAGGTGGCGCTGAAAGTGGCAGGCGCGAATGCGGACGTTCCATACATGCATGGGATGACGGCTTTCGCTTACGAACAATGCCATCTACTCGATGCGGCGGAGTCGGAAGCAAGCAAGGCTCTGCGGCTGAGCCGCAAGGAGCCATGGGCCCAGCACGCGCTCGCCCATGTGATGTTGACGACCGGCCGGATTGACGAGGGAGCGCAGTTTCTCGAATCCGTCGCCGACACGTGGACCGATCTTAATTCCTTCATGAGCACGCACCTTTGGTGGCATGGGTCCTTGTTTTATCTGAGCCAAGGACGCGATCGGAAGGTTCTCGAGATCTACGATCGCCATTGCTGGGGCATTGCAAAAAATTACTCTCAGGACCAGATCGGCGCCGTATCGCTGCTGGCGCGATTCGAAATCGCGGGAATCGATGTCGGGACGCGTTGGCAGGACCTGGCTCAGCATCTGTCGCCGCGGGCGCACGATACCGTGCTGCCG
>JALYIW010000008.1 GCA_030775625.1 Pseudomonadota bacterium
AGAATGATGGTGCGGCGTGCGATCTGCCACGCCAAAGGCTCGAGGCGGCGCAGGACGTCTTGCCGCTCGCCCACCCAGATGTCGACCTCGGTCTCCAAACGATTGCGATAGACCAGAAAATTGGAGCGCACCGCGTATTCGTTCGCGGCAGAGGCAGGTTCGATTCGAATGTTCGTCACCACGTGCCGCGTGCGGCTGGGAGGGTCTTCCGCCCAGTGTTTGCGCGTGAGGAGCTGCTCGACTCGCCAGCTTAAGGATCGCTTGGTGTCGTCGAAGAGTCCGAGTTGCTGCTGTGTCGTGTTCTCCCGATCGACTTCGTGCATAAGTCGATTCATACGGCTCGGCATCCAATAATGGATGTCGTCCGCTAAAAGGCGATACCAGTCGGCATATTTGCGCTCATCCAGCAGCGAGGCTTCAAAGTACAGGAACTGCTCCACCTCGACTCTGATCTTGACATCGACGAGCAAGTTTTCGGGTATGCGCAGCAACTGCGTCTGCGGCTCGGTGGCAACCATTGTCATCAGTACTCCTTACATCTGCTTATTGCGCTGACTACGCTTGGGGCCCTGACCGATGCGCCTGGCTCTTGCCGGTGGGAACGCAGCAGCTACGCCGATTCAGAACTGCCGAAGGTTTCGCTCTTGGAAGCATCGATCCCCGGCGTTTCGGTGGGGAGCGGCACTCTTCGGTGTCCCCAGATACTGGGACTGCGAAACCAGGTTGGTATCCACGAGTCGTCGAGCACCCGACCACCAACGCCGTATTCCAGGTCACATCCGGATGGCGTACGTAGATAGAAGGAGGTCATCAGGTCATTGGTGTGTTTTCCCAATGTGACCGTGACCGGCACGCCCAATTTGCTCACACGATCCAAAGCGCGACCGACCACATCCAAGCTATCTACTTCGAGCATGAAGTGCTCCAGCCCTCTTTTCATCGGTCCGCGCGCCGCGCCGAAGGCCAGGCTGTGATGCCGGGGATTGGTGTGCGCGAATGTGGCGCCCATGTAACCGCTGATGATCGAGTCGGAGTGTTCGAATCCCAGCAGTCCCATATAAAAGTCCGCCGTGGCCTTCGCGTCATCTACAAGCACCACGACATGGCCGAGGCCCAAGGTCTTCCCTGCGCTGCTGGTCACGAACCGGGCACCGCTCGGCGATTGGAAGGGCGCGTGACTCGTCTCGGCTCCAAAGAAGAACTCCAGGGGAAGACCCGAGGGATCTTGACACTTGAATAACTCGAGTACCCCGCGCACGCGCGCGAGTTCAGGGTCGGCTGCGACGGAAAATCCCGCTGACTCGAGCTTGTCCCGGACGCGGCTAAATTCCGCGCGGCTGCCAATTTCCCATCCGATATATCCGAGCCCGGGTGCACCCCCTTCGACGGCGATACGCCACGCACGCTCGTCCATTCGAAAGCGCGCCTCAGAGCCGGAAGTCTGGGGCACAGCCTCGAGACCCAAGATCTCGGCCAATTGCCGCCACTCCTCAAGGGGGCCTTTCAATCCGATGTAGCCCAGTCCCGCAATGTCACCCATGGCCAACTCCTCAGCCGTAGCCTTACCTGACCGGAGCGTTACCCGGATTCTGGGTTGGTCCGTATTCGTTGGTTGATCGTTCTGTCAATTAAACTGCAGTGGAAGCCGCGTGTCAACAAATTCAGGATCAGCTTTCGGCGGGGCGGGCAGCCACTCGCTAGCGTTTTTCTCGCACGCTGGCGACAACCCCGACGTGGACGATTTCAGCGCCACGTCGAACACGCGGTTGACAAAGAGTACCGACTTGGATTATTACTTTGACCGAACGATCAACCAATCAACCCCCCCCCGGGGACTGCCTCGGCGCGGCTCGAGGGGTTGATGAAAGGCGTTTAAGCCAAGCGATTGCTCGATCAAACTAAAACGATGGCAGTAAAGGGGGATGGAATATGACGGTAAAGACAGATTCGCGGCAGAGTCGGGCAAACAATCTATCGATTCGGCTCTTGTCGTGCATTGCGCTCATCACGGCCTCGGCATCCGAGTCCATGGCTCAGTCAGCCGAGCCTCAGTCGGGCCTTGAGGAAATCATCGTCACCGCCGAGAAGCGCGCTGAAAATGTGCAACGCGTGCCTCTGTCGATCATTGCCATTTCAGGGGAAACGATGCAAGCCGCGGGGGTCGAGGGTCCTTTGGACCTGCCTAAGCTCGTGCCTTCCCTGCAGATCAGCACCACCGCATACGGGAGCGACGTTAATTTTCGTATCAGAGGTTTTGGCACACCAGGCAACACCGCTGTCGACTCCGATGTCGCTTCCTACATCGATGGCGCTTTCATCGCCCGACCGGGCGCGCTCCTGGTCTCGATGCTCGATGTGAAGAATGTCGAAGTGCTGAGCGGGCCGCAAGGGACCCTGTTTGGACGCAACGCCGCCATGGGCGCGATCTCGCTCAACACCAATGCTCCGTCCCCGAAGGAGAGTTTCGATGCCAGTGTCGAGGGCGGCAACTATGGCACCTATAAGGTGACGGGCGTCGGCAACGTTCCCCTCAACGATCAATTGGCCGTGCGGGTCGCCATGCAGGGGTCGCATACCGACGGCATTTACCACAATAATCTAGATGGAAAGACCTACGGCGAGAGCACGGACTACGTCGGGCGCGGCTCGGCCAAATGGGACATCACACCCGCTGTTTCCTGGACTGTACGCATCGACGGATCTAAGGATGACGGCGACGGCGTCGTCGCAGAAGGGGTCGATACGGCGACGGCAAGCCCCGCCCAGCTTGCTGCCATGAGCGGTTTTATCGGCCGATTCGGCCGTACGCCCCTCGTCTATAGCAACCCGCCGTCCTACACGTTCAATCAGTTTATTGGGTCGCCGTTTCTCCATGACAGCCAAGTCGGCGGCACCAGCGATCTGAGCTGGGACTTGTCCTCCGCGCTCACGCTGCGCCTGATCGACGGCTATCGAGACTGGCACAACGATCAGCAAGCCGACGACTCCGTTGCAACCACGCTCGATTTGGCCAGCGTGCGGGCCACACACAGCAGCATATCGCAGAGCCACGAGTTGCAGCTCGTCTCGGCGCG
>JALYIW010000009.1 GCA_030775625.1 Pseudomonadota bacterium
CGTCGCGACGCCGGCGCCCGCCATCGCGCAGAACAGCACACCGCCTCCCGTTTCCGAGCCGCCGCCGGTCCCGCCGCCAGTGGACAGCACGTCCACGCCGGTGCCGGTGCCGGCACCTGCTCCGGTGAGCGCGCAGAAACCGGGAGTTGCCCCCGCGGAATCGCAATCTTGGATCGACTGGATTGCGATGAATTGGTGGGTTCCGCTGGCCGTCATCGTTCTGCTGCTCGCCGGACTGGCCGTGGCGGCCATGCGGCGCAGAAAAAACGATCTCAGTGAATTTGGCGGCGGCGCCACGGATGTCGGCGATTTACGCGACTCGACATCCAAGCCATCGGCGTTGCGGCACGGCGACGACTCATTCGTGGTCGAGGAATCAGGGGAGCAGCGGCTTCCGGAGTTCGGTACTGCGGCTGACCGCTTGGGCGATACCCATTCGGATACCAAGTCGCCCGACGACACCATGTCGAGCGAGAGTGCGGTCAATCTCGATCAGGGTGATCCTCTGGCCGAAGCCGACTTCCATATGGCCTATGGTCTGTACGATCAAGCCGCCGATTTGGTGCGTATCGCGCTCGAGCGCGAGCCCGATCGGCGTGACCTGCGCCTGAAGCTGTTGGAGATCTATTTTGTCTGGGGCGATAAGGATGCGTTCCTGCAAACTGCCAAGGGCTTGGAGGCCACACGCGATCGTGCCCCCGCCGGCGAATGGGACAAAATCGTCATCATGGGCCGGCAAATTTGCCCGGACGACCCACTGTTCGCATCCTCCGGGAGCGGCCGCGGTGCCGGCGCTCTGGTCGATCTGAACCTCGAGGGCGGAGAGAACCGCGTCGACATCGATTTATTCGGCGATCCCGAAGGCGAGCGCAGCAGCCTCGATCACCCTCTCGCCGAAGAAACCGATGATAGCCCCCCCGCCGGCGAATCAGCGGCATTGCATACCGGTTCTGATCTGGATTTTACGTTGGATGCGCCGGAGCGCGGCGCAGATGACTCGCCGACACGGGAAATGCCGCCCCGCGACGAGCCCACGGTCGAATCCGAGCTGATGAGTTTCATGGATGCACCGACTACGGAATCCCCTGCGCTGAAGGGCAACGATGCACGCGCCCCATCGATTTTGGGTCCGATGAGAGTCGATCAGACCGCGGAGGTGTCCATCGACGATTTGGGTCTGGACCTCGATGACCTCGAAGATACCGCAACCGAGTCCAGCAACTCGCATCTCGAAGAGACCGATCACTCGGCCGACGCGCCGACCATGGTGGCCGGGCTCGACGAAAAATCGCGACGCATGATGGCGGACGCCGAGAAAGCTTCGCGCGATCGCGACTTGACGGAATTGGAACGCGAGTTGGAAGCTTCTTTCATCGCGGATCCCGACTCGGGTCACGATGAATTGAATACCGCCGTATTGGGCCCTGAATCCGCGGCCACCGTGCTGATGCCGCGCGACCTTGATGCGGGCGCGACGTCGCGCTTCAGGCCCCCGGAGTTTCCCGATATCGCGGATGGCGAGAAAAACGATGTGGATTCCACCTCGAGATTGCGTGGCCTGAGCGACGACAGCATTGACCTCGATCTGGATCAGCTGGCGAGCGCGCTTGGCAGCGGTGATACGGTGAAACAGCCGCGCGCCGAAGACGAAGTGTTTTCCACCGAGGTATTCGAAGCCAGCGAGCGCAACCGCAGCGTCGATCTCGACGTGGGTGAAGCTCTCAACGGGTCGGAAGCACCGACCAACAAGGTCAAGGCCATCTCCACCACGGCGACCAAAAAGATCGTGGCCGACAATTTCATGCCGGAATTGGAGCCGGTGACCATGAGCGAAGTCGGCACCAAGCTCGATCTCGCACGCGCCTACATGGATATGGGCGATCCCGAAGGTGCGCGCAGCATTCTCGAGGAAGTCGTGCAGGAAGGTTCGGCGAGTCAGAAACAAGAAGCGGCGCGCTTGATCGAGACTCTGCCCGGTTAACGTGATGGCCGCTGGATCCCGGACCGGGGCCCTCCGCGTAGCCGCCATCGTGGAGTATGACGGTACCGAGTACGCCGGTTGGCAATCCCAGGAACATTCGCTTTCGATTCAAGATGCGCTGCAGTCGGCGATCGCCTTCGTCGCCGGCCATCCGATCGTCGCGATCTGCGCGGGCCGTACCGATGCCGGCGTACACGCTATTGGTCAAGTGATCCATTTCGATACCCATGCCGTGCGCACCCCGCGAGCCTGGGTGCTGGGTGCGAATACCAAGCTCGCGCCCAGCATCGCGTTGCAATGGGCGGGGGAAGTGACCTTGGGTTTTCACGCGCGTCACAAGGCCGTACGCCGCACGTATCGCTATGCCATTTTGAACCGCAGCGCGCGCTCGGCTTTGCAGCGCACGCGTACGGCTTGGGTTCACCGTCCATTGAATGCGGATGCCATGCACGCCGCCGCTCAAATGCTGGTGGGCGAGCATGACTTCTCGGCATTTCGTTCGGTGCAATGTCAGTCGAACACATCGGTCAGGACGGTCGAGCACATCCGGGTACGGCGCGAAGGCGACTACCTGTGGTTGGAGATCAAGGCCAATGCCTACTTGCACCACATGGTGCGCAACATCGTGGGCACCCTGCTCGATGTGCAATCCCACGCTGATCCGGCCGCAGCCATGGCCGAGGTACTCGTGGGCCGCAGCCGGCGATTCGCCGGCGCGACAGCGCCCGCCGCGGGGCTGTATCTGTGGCGGGTGGATTACCCACCGATTTATGACATACCCGCCGCGTCGGCCGGCTTTTTGCTGCCGCCAAGCGGCTGATGCCCGCCGCAAGGCCGATTTGGTTTAAACTAGCGCATGTCCTGGTTCGAGAGAATTGTTCCTTCGCGCATCAAAACCGAGCGCCGCACGCGCTCTGTGCCGGAAGGGCTGTGGATGAAATGTCCCGCGTGCGATTCGGTGCTGTATCGCGCGGAAATCGAACGCAATCTGCATGTGTGCCCCAAGTGCAGCCATCATTTGCGTATCAACGGCCGCGAGCGGCTGTTGAAATTTCTCGACATGGGTTCGACCACCGAACTTGCCGCCAAAGTCGAACCCGAGGATCCGCTGAAGTTCAAGGACTCCAAGCGCTACAAGGATCGTCTCGTTCAGGCGCAGAAGCAGACCGGCGAGCGCGACGCACTGATCGTCATGGCGGGAACGCTTGCCGATCTGGATGTGGTGGCCGTCGCCTTCGAGTTCCGGTTCTTGGGCGGCTCCATGGGCTCTGTGGTCGGCGAAAAATTCGTGCTGGCGGTGCAACACTGCCTCGAACATCGCATGCCGCTGGTGTGCTTTGCCGCCAGCGGCGGCGCGCGAATGCAGGAGGCGCTGTATTCACTGCTGCAGATGGCGAAGACCAGCGCGGCGCTGAAACGCTTATCCGAGGCCCGTCTGCCCTTCATATCCGTGATGACCGACCCTACCACCGGTGGTGTGTCCGCGAGTCTGGCAATGCTGGGCGACATCAACATCGGTGAACCGAAGGCGCTGATCGGTTTTGCCGGACCGCGCGTGATTCAACAGACTGTGCGCGAGACACTGCCCGAGGGCTTCCAGCGCAGCGAGTTCCTGCTCGAGCACGGCGCACTCGATATGATCGTCGACCGACGCGAGCTGCGCGATCGCATCGGCGCCATACTGCGCATGCTGACCGCCAAAGAACCCGCTGCAGCATAAAGGTCGGCCGCGTCATGCCGAGTCTCGATCAGTGGTTGGACTACCAAGCACGGGTGCATCCGCAAGCCATCGATCTGGGCCTGGAGCGTCTGCGAGAAGTACTCGATCGCCTACATTGGCGGCAGCCTGAGGTTGCCGTCATCACAGTGGCCGGCACCAACGGCAAGGGTTCGGTAAGCGCCTATTGCGCGGCCATGATGAGCGCGTCAGGGTATCGGGTCGGCACGTTCACCTCACCGCACCTGCGCGATTACCGCGAGCGCATTCGAGTCCACGACCGTCTCGTCAGTGCCGACGAACTGGTGTCCGCATTCGACAGAATCGAAGTCGCGCGCGGCGCGGTCGGACTGACGTTCTTCGAGTTCAATACCCTGGCGGCGCTGTTGGTGTTCGAGGCGGCGAAGCTCGATGCCTGGGTGTTGGAAGTCGGCATGGGCGGCAGGCTCGATGCCGTCAACGTGGTCGATCCCGATGTGACGGTGCTCGTGAGCATAGGACTCGATCACCAGCAATACCTCGGATCGACACTCGAGGACATTGCTCGCGAAAAGGCCGGCATTTTTCGCCAAGGGTGCCCAGCCGTACTTGGCAGCCGCGGACTGCCGGGCGTCGTCGAAGATATCGCGCGCGCCACGGGGGCAGCGCTCGAGCGCTTGGGTGTCGAATTTAACTACAGCATGCAAGCTCATGGGTGGCACTACCGAGGCCGAGAGTGGGATTTACCGCATCTACCGGCGCCGGCTCTTGCCGGAGTTACGCAATTCGCCAATGCGGCGACGGCCATTGCGGCGCTGGAGCAACTCGCCATCACAAAACGCGTCGGGCGGCGTTTGGCCGTACCGGCTTCGGCCGTGGCGCTGGGACTCGAGCGCGTACGCTTGACTGGTCGCTTCCAAGTGATACTGCCGCGCGTCGCGGGCGCCCCGACCTGGATTTTGGACGTTGCCCACAACCCGGCTGCTGCGCGGGTGCTGGCGGAAAATTTGCGCCCGCCGGCGGGCCGGACGCTGGCCGTGTGCGGAATTCTCGGCGACAAGGATGCCGCGGCAATCGCCGCGGAATTGCGCGACTGCATCGACGCGTGGTGGTGCATAGCGACCGATGGCGCGCGCGGTCAGAGCGGCGGGGAGCTTGCGCAAAAAGTGCGCGCGCAGGTGACAACCCCCGTCACGGCGGCGGACAGCCTGGCGCAGGCGTGCACCGCGGTATCGGCTGCCGCGAGATCAGGCGATCGAATCGTCGTATTCGGCTCGTTTCATACCGTCGGACCGGCGCTGGATTGGCTGGAGGCGCACGACTTACTGCCACCGGCTGCGCTTCCCGAATATACTGCGGCGCCTTCCGCTAATTAAGACAAAGGCTACTTACGTTATGGATCGTCGCGTTAAGGAACGGCTGGTCGGCGCATCCATCCTGGTGGCGCTCATCGTGCTGATAGTGCCAGAGTTGCTATCGGGGCCGAAGCCAGCCGCCCCGGCCGCTCCGCGGCTGCCCGCGAGCGCGCCTGAACCGCTTCGCAATGTGACCGTGGATCTGGCGACCAGCAAACCGCCGGCGACGGATCAGGGTTTCCAGGCGCCCCAAGCGGGGAGCACGGCGCCATCGGCTGCCGCCGTTCCGTCCGCGCCCGCCGTCCCCGCGGCCTCGCACGCCGGGCCCGGGGGCGAAGCT
>JALYIW010000010.1 GCA_030775625.1 Pseudomonadota bacterium
CGATGATGCACGACCCCTATGTGCGAGAGCTCGCCGAGCATATGGGTTCGAGGATCGCAGCCTTCTTGTCTCGCGATCACGCCCAATCTACTTGATTGATGTGTCCTACGCGATTGGCGTGGAATACGAATTGTGCTTCTGGACAATTGCAGTGATGAGAGCTGAAGATCGAGCGCAATGCTTGAAAAGAAAACGAACCTTTTAGGGATTGATGCACTGACGCCAAGTGAGATGCTCGTGCGCGCAAGTTTCGCTAAAAAGAAAAAATCCCGCTCTTGATGTTCTGGTAAGGGCTCGTCAATCCGGCGTTTGACATGACGCCTTGTGCCGCGGTGGTAGGGGCCGATCCGAATACCGTAAGACTGGTGATCGAGTTGCTGGTGCTGTTCAAGCAGCTGCTGGGTCCGCTATGACCGCCAGGGCAGAGAAAGGCCAGGTCGACATCGACATAGTTACTCGTCAATTCCACATTTGTAACGCCGGGTTGCAGGAACACCCAGTAGCCGCCGCACGCAACGTTGCGAACAACATTGCCAGAATCCCGATATTGGTCGCTCGCGTCATCATGATAGATGCCCGCGTATCCCGAATAGCCATTTACATAAGCATTCGCTTGGGCGCAGTTGCTCGAATTCCCGACGTTCGTAACGTAATTTCCCCGCAACGTGGTGCCGGATCCTGAGCCCAGTGTATAGATGCCTCCGCCGTCAAAGAGAGTCTGTACCACATCATGCACGTAATTCTGGTTCACTTGATTATTTGCCGCGTAGGAACTCGCGCCAAATCCCCACCCAATCGACAATCCCGTATAAGGCGCATTCGCAATTTCGTTGTTCTGAATCACGGTGTCGGCTGTGTAGAGGATAAGCAATGACGCCGTCCCTGCGTATTCGGCACCGGTCTGAGTCAGATAATTGTTGTTGATGGCATGGCCCACGCTTTGCAACTTGGGGTTCTGTTCCAGGTTGTCATCGGGATCACCGACGGTGATTCCCCCTGCCGAGATATCGGAAAAGACGTTGCCTTGAATGACCATATTTTGACTGCCGGTATCGATGTTCAGACCCGCTCCGCCCAGATGCACGAATTGATTGAGTGTGAATGTAATGTTTTTTGCGCGTGAGAAGCGCACCGCTCCGGGAATTAGGAACCGCGTGGTTGCGGTGTCGGGAACCGCAGTGCTGTATTCTCCAGACTGGATTTCCGCGAAACCCATTGATGTATTGGGCTGTAGCCAGGTGGTGTAGGCAAAGGTGAGACCCTGGAAAGTGATGTTCTGCACGAACTGGGGGTTACCGGACGAGTCGAGGCTGCCGCTTCCAGTGATGAGCTGTTCCGCTGCGCTGGCGACCACGGTGGCTGTTGTCAGGTTTTCGGCTGGGCGAGGAATGTAGTAGATCAGGTTGGCGCTGCGATCCAGGTACCACTGGCCTGACTCGTTCAGAAACGCGTAATTGTTTTCGAGCCAGTTTATGCCATTCTTCATGCCCACTATCCGGTTCGTGGCATTGGCTAGTGCCCAACAGGGGTTTTGAATCATTATCTGGCCTGATGTGATTGAATCGACGGGACATCGCTGTTGCACCCACCACGAATTGGTGACAGCTTCGATGTTCTTGACGTTGCTCCATGATGTCATGTTTGGGATTGTGATCGCATAACCATCGATAGTGGCCTTGGCGCCGCCGCCCAAGATCGGATTGCCGGGAGTGGGCGCTTGGATAACCAAACGAGCGCGTGACGCACGAACACCATTGACGTAGAGCTGGCGAGTATCGAATCCTGAAGGAACCTTTGCCTGATAGATGTTCTTGGTCGAGTCATTCAAGGTCCAGTTGAGGATCGGCACGCCGCCAGAAATTACCACCGGTGCTGCGCCTTGGGCTTCATAGCGCACCGTGTAGCCATTAAATCCTGAATCTTGGGGTCCAAATTGCAGCGGAGTGGAGATTGAATACAGGCCGCCGATTAACTGCACCACCAAGTCCTTTTGCATACTTTGGTTTTTTTGGCGTATCACAGTCTGGACGGTAGAGAGGGCACACGGCTGCGCTGCCGAACAGAGTGGGCCTTTGCCTGTGGGACTGACACAGAAATCAGCGTTGCTGGAGCAGGTGGCGGGCGCTACGCGGGCAGTACCTGCCGTCGCAGCTTGCGTAGAGCCTGATGGACTCGGTGTGATGAGTCCCGTAACCGAACCTGTGGCGTTAGGCGTCTCAGTTGATGCGGTAGCTTTCTGAACGGTGTCCGACTGACACCCGGTGAGAATCAAGCAGCCGACGAGCACAATGACACTTGAGTTCGTACTTCGGCGCAATGGCAATGCCTGAAAATTCTGGGGTCGTACTGAAATCATTTTTGCGGCGAAAAGTTCGTTGCTTCAACTCGGATATGCCAGGTCAATCCCAAGTCGAAACAACGGTACGCAAACAGGTGTCGCAGATACATAGGCGGAATTTTCCTTGTAACCCAGCGACCACGCTAGTGACTCAAAATAACGACAGGAAATGACACAAGGAAGGCGTATTTTGTCGTGCGACTGAAGTGCAGGCGCACCTAATCGGTGCAAATAATGATTGCTTGAGGGATGTTTGGTGATTCGTCAATGAAATATGTCATGCGATCACTGAGCTTGGCAAATGAGACTTCGAAAACCATTTCATACAAATAACGACGTGCCGAATGTGTCGGGAAACAACGGCCTCCGTGACACCTTAGGTATTGTCAAATTCGGGCCGCATGGTGATTATTGCTGACCAAGGGCGTTGCGTGGGGCGACTTCCGATCCCAGGTGGGGCATAGGCCCCAATGCTGTGGTTGAGCTGTTCTCGGGCTGCCCCCGCGGCAAACAGGGCCTTATGGTCATTCCGGAGTTTGCCCAACAGTTGGTGCACCGCCAGGACATCGTGTTCGTCTGCGGCGATGGGAGTGATGAAGATAAAGCTCGAGGCCGCGACTGCTGGGGGAATTGCTCGGTGGAGGTGGGACATGCATCTTTAGCCGCAAGGTCCGAATGCGGCAGATCTGGTGCTTTCCTCCAAACTCTCGGGAATGCTCGCGAGCTGACGCTCGGTGGTTGCAATCTGTTCAATCGGCACGGAGATTGACGAGAATGGTCTCCATGCGCGATTGGCCGGTCCGGCCGGTCAATGCCGATGCGGTGCTTGCCCATTTCTTTGATTCCCGCTGAGCAGAACGCCCGTGGAGTTGTGGACGACGCCATCGCATGAGGCCCTTGAGTGAGCGGTGTAGCGTGCGCCGGCTGAGATTGGGTTCAGTTGATGAAATCAGTTCAAAAATCCTCGGGAAATGGTTCAATATGCACTCCGATGATAACTTTGAAATAGCAGGTGAGATGAGCCGAGCAATATTCTGTACAGGCCGCCTACGCATGGGGCGCGCCTTTCTCGTGGCGATGTTCATATCGGTAGTGGGACTGGCGCCGGCTTCGGCCGACCAGACGTACCTGCTCGGTACGGGTGATATCGTTCGGGTCAATGTCTTCAAAAATCCCGATTTGAGTCTGGATGCCCGGATCTCGGAAGCGGGAACCATCGCCTATCCCCTGGTTGGTTCGGTGCCATTGAAAGGGCTCACCCTGTCTGCAGCCGAACAAAAAATTGCGCAGATGCTTCGGGATGGCGGTTTCGTCATCAACCCTCAAGTTAATATTCTGTTGACACAGGGGCTTGGCAATCTCGTGTCCGTGATCGGTGAGGTGAACAAGGCGGGGCGCTATTCCATCGAGACAACGGGCGGGCATGTGTCGGGGATGCTGGCGGCGGCCGGCGGAACCGCGCCGACGGGAGGGGATATCGTCATCGTGACGGGGACCCGCAATGCCAAGCCGTATTTCCGCGAAATCGACATCTTGAAGATGTCGGTGGGCACAACTGCGTCTGATGACATCGATTTGGCAGGTGGTGACACGTTATTCGTCAATCGGGCACCGTTGTTTTACATTTACGGTCAGGTGCAGAAGCCAGGGCAATTCCGGCTAGAGCGCGGGATGACGGTGATGCAAGCGCTCGCGACGGGTGGCGGCGTCACGGGAAAGGGAACTCAACGTGGCATCGTGCGCCACCGGCGCGACGCGAGCGGCAAGGTGAAGGAGGAGAGTGTTACGCTGGATGACGATGTGCAGAACCAGGACGTGATCTATGTCAAAGAGAGCTTGTTTTGAGAAGAACTGTTCACAACTGAACGTGAATTCATGAATTTTCATCAAGTTGTATTGGCACTCAAGGCGCGGTGGCGGGAAGCCCTGATCGTCTTTCTGCTGGTCGCGACAGTGACCCTGGCGGTCGATTTTTTGTTGCCCGTGCAATATACGGCTACCTCCTCGGTGGTGATTGACGCGAAAACTGACCCGGTTGTCGGTGGTCCTGGCATGGCCTATAGCGCGGATCTGCTTGCGAGCTACATCACCACCCAGGTGGACGTCATTGCGAGCGAGCGTGTAGCGCAACGCGTGGTGAAGACGCTCAACCTCGATCAGATTCCCGACCTACGTGCCCAGTGGGTGTCGGCAACGCAGGGGCGCGGGGATATCACCGTGTGGCTCGCCGATTATCTGATCGAGAAGAAACTTGTCGTTACACCGGCACATGAAAGCGATGTGATCGAAATTTCAGTCAAATGGGGCGACGCGGCGATGGCCGCCGCTCTCGCGAACGCGTTTGCCCAGGCTGCCATCGATACCAACATCGATTTGAAGGTTGAGCCCGCCAAGCAATACGCTGGGTGGTTCGAGCGTCGTTCGCGGGAACTGCGCACTGACCTCGAGATCAAACGGCGGCGCCTCTCCGACTTTCAGAACGCTACGGGTATCGTAGCCACCGATGAGAAGCTCGACGTCGAAAACGCTCGCTTGGCGGAGTTGTCGACCGAATTGGTGGCCATACAGGCGCAACGCCAGGACAGTGAGTCGCGCCAGAAGCAGCTGGGCGGCGACAATCAGTCGCTGCCCGAGGTGCTGCAGAGCCCAGTGATTGCGAGCCTGAAAGATGACCTGTCGCAGGCAGAGGCCAAACGTCAGGATGTGGCCGCGCGGCTTGGCAGAAATCATCCCGATTACCAAGCCGTCGAGGCTGAGGTTGTCAATTTGCGCGATCGCATCGCGCAGGAGACCGTCAAGATTGCCGCGTCGCTTGGCAGCACCACCCAGGTCAACGTGCGACGGGAAAGCGATATTCGCGCCGCCCTCGAGGCCCAGAAGAGGCGCGTGCTCGAACTCAGACACGCGCACGATGAAGCGGCGGTTCTGGATAGCGAAATCGCCTCGGCGCAGCGCAACTTGGATGCGGTGTCACAGCGCCTCGCGCAAAGCAGCTTAGAAAGTCAGAACCAGCAGACCAACATGGTACAGCTCACTTATGCGGTTCCCCCATTCAAGCACTCTAGTCCGAAGCTATTGTTCAATGGCGTGATGGGCATATTTCTGGCAGCCGCCCTCGCTTTCGCCTGGGCGTTGTTGCGCGAAGTACGCGACCGGCGCGTCCGGGACGATGGGGACTTGCAAGAACTTGTGGATCTGCCCTTGTTGGGTAAGATCGGCAAGGTTGCCCGTGCGCCAAATATGACTCCGTCGACGCAGGAACCGCCAGCGTCGCTCTCGGGATCGCCCATTTTGAGTATTCGATAGCACCATGGCCGTTTCGCCCAGGCACCCCATGACCAAACCCACACCAAGTACCGGGGTCAAATCCGATCAGGCACCTGACCGCAGTCGCGCGATCGGCGGCATCCTCATCGAACTGGGCCGTCTGACCGCCACTGAAGTGTCGGAAATCGAGCACTTCGCCTCGGCTAACGGCCTGCGTTTCGGCGAAGCCGCGATGCAGTTGCGGCTGCTGGAAAAGTCCGATGTCGATTCCGCGCTGGCCTTTCAGTTTAATTATCCGATTCTTGCGCGCGGTGGGGAATACGGTGTGACCGATGACGTGATCGCCGGCTACGAGCCGCAATCGCCGTTGCTGGAGCCATTGCGCGCGTTGCGCAGCCAGCTGATTCTACGTTGGTACAACGTCAGTACCCGTAAGGTCCTGGCCATCACGAGTCCCGAGCGGGGCGATGGGCGCAG
>JALYIW010000011.1 GCA_030775625.1 Pseudomonadota bacterium
TTTCCTCATAGAAGGGGTCGATCACCGCCGTGGCCGGATCAGGCATCAGAATCATGTCCGATTCGTTGATCCCCTTCCATCCGGCGATGGATGAGCCGTCGAACATCTTGCCGTCTTTGAAAAACGCTTCGTCCACCAGGCGCGTCGGGACGGTGACATGCTGCTCTTTACCGATGGTATCCGTAAATCGCAGATCGGCGAATTTCGCTGCTTTTTCTTTGATCAATTTTAAAGCATCGGCGGGGGTCATTTTGGTCCTCGCGAAGGTGGATGAGGGTGGAACCCGGCTTGCGCCGGGTTCCGCATGGCTCAGAACTTGTAGACGCCTTCCAGAGCAAGACCTGCCTGATTGTTGGCAACGGCGCCGGCCGCGGTTCTCACGAAAGTCGGCGTGCCCTTGTTTCCTATGTCGTAACGCGCTTCGAAACGCAGCTCGAAGCTCTTGACCGGGTCGTAACCGAAGGTAAGGGTGGCTTCCTTGAGCGTCTGTTTCGTGCCCGTTTGGAAAGCGTCCTTATCATCCAGGTATTCGACTCGAAGCGAGTTGCGCCACTGATCGCTGATCGCATAGTTCGCGTAGGCGGCGACTCCGTTCCACTTATAGGTGGGCGCACCTGCCACCAGCGTGCCGTTGGTCTTCTGTTGGCCCGCGTCGTAACTCAGCACGAATGTCAGTGCATCGGTCGCGTTATAGGTTCCCACGAAGTCGATGAGAGTTTTCGTTCCATCATATGGCGCGGGAACTTTGCCGACATAGGCCTGTGCCGTTAACGCGAACATCTTGTTGGGGGTCCAACCGATGCCGAATTCTCCGGTTTTCGAGCCATAAGAAGTGGATGTGGTATTCCAGCCGTTATTGACTCCAAAAATGACATTGAGAGTGTCGCTGACGGCATAGGTTGCGCGTACTCCAGTGTGGGTCAGGGGTTCGGCAAAGAACAAGAAAGACCTGGAGAATTGCGTGTTTCCGGTGGGAGCGATGACTTCCGCACCCGCAAGCGTCACGTACTTACCCGCGATGACCGTGAGCGGTCCCGCGGCGTATTGCACGAATCCTTGAATGACGTCGAAGCTGTTGTCATGGCCATCCTCGGCGCCATGCAAAATGCGCATGTCTTCGCCGGCGCCGATATTCACCAGCGCACCAAAGCCCTCCTTGGGCTGGTAGGCGAGAGTCAAGGCGGCTTGGTCGAGCTGAAAGGTATCGTGTTCGACGTCGAACTGGTGAAACGTGCTGTAGCCGTTCGAATGGTAATACGAGGCGGCGACATATCCGGCCTCCGTGATGCCCGAGGCATCGAGTACTCCGGCCAAGGTCCCCGGGGCCGGCTTTGGAGCGTCGTCCGCGAGTGCGACTCCGCTCGCGACAGTGCCCAACATCATCGCCGAAGCGATCAAATGTGTTCCGCTAATTTTCATATCGATACATCCCTCATGCTTATTGAAATCGTAAAAGTAAAATTAAAATTGTGCGAGAAATCAGCAATTGTGCGAGCAAGGTCCGGCGGCGGCCGCGCCGCCGGACCTGGCCCCGATCGATTACTCGATTCTTTCGCCATGCAGCGAAATGTCCAAGCCTTCGCGTTCTTGCTCTTCGGTAACGCGCAGGCCAATGGTCATGTCGATGACTTTCAGGATGATGAAACTCATCACAAAGCCGTAGATGAGAGTAGTCCCCACACCCCAAAGCTGGGTCATGACGGAGCCGTCGGAGCCGCTGATTTCCTTGCTGGCGAACACTCCCGTCAGCAGAGCGCCGATGATGCCGCCGATTCCGTGCACGCCGAAGGCGTCCAGGGAGTCGTCGTAGCCCAAGGCGCTCTTGAGCGAGGTCGCCGCGAAGAAACAGGCGACACCGGCGACAACGCCGATGATGACTGCCGGTGTCGGACCCACGAAACCGGATGCGGGAGTAATTGCCACGAGGCCCGCGACGGCGCCTGAAGCGATGCCGAGTACGCTGGGCTTACCCTTGGTGATCCATTCGGCGAACATCCAGCCAAGCGCGGCGGCAGCCGTGGCGATTTGCGTGGCGGCCATGGCCATACCCGCACGTCCATCCGCGGCGACGGCCGACCCGGCATTGAAGCCGAACCAACCAACCCACAGAAGCGACGCACCGATCAAGGTCAAGGTCAGGTTATGGGGAGGCATGGCTTCCTTGCCGTATCCCAGGCGCTTACCCAGCACCAAGCAGCTCGCGAGACCCGCGATACCCGCGTTGATGTGCACCACCGTGCCGCCGGCGTAGTCGAGAACGCCCTTGGTGGCGAGCCAACCGCTGGGCTCCCAGACCCAGTGAGCGATGGGTGCGTACACCACGAGCGACCATACCGACATGAACACCAGCATCGCCGAGAACTTCATGCGATCGGCAAACGCGCCCGCGATCAAAGCCGGAGTAATGATCGCAAAGGTGAGTTGAAACATCGCATATACAGTTTCAGGAATCGTCAGCGCCAGGTGCGACACGGTCAGCTTGTTCGCATCTTTCATGATGGTCATGCCATTGAACAGCGCGCGAGTGGCGCCTCCCAGATAGGGACTTCCCGGAGTGAACGCCCACGAGTAACCGATGAGCCACCACAAAATGGTCACGACACAGGTGATGGCGAAGCTTTGCATGAGCGTGGCCAACACGTTCTTTTTTCGGACCATTCCTCCATAGAACAACGCCAGCCCGGGTATGGTCATCATCAATACCAGGGCTGTCGAGGTCAGCATCCAGGCGGTGTCGCCGGAGTTGATTTTGTCCGTGCCGATGAGGGTCGGTTCGGTGGGTGCAGCCGCGGCTGCGGCGGCGGCATCGGCCGGGGCGGGTGCCGTTGCGTCTGCCGCCGCAGGCGCCGGAGCCTGAGCTGCAGATGCCGCGGAAGCCGCGGAAGCTGGTGCGTCATCTGCCCACGCCGCGGGGACGGAAAACGTCAGTAGTGTAAGAACGAGTATTCGAGACAGTTTAGTCATCAATGCTAATCCCCCTGAGTTCTAGATGGCGTGAGCGTCCCGCTCACTGGTGCGAATACGCACCACTTGCGCGAGATCGAAGACAAAAATCTTGCCGTCACCCACTTTTCCGGTCTTGGCTGACGTGATGATCGCTTCGACTACCTGGTCGGCCAAGGAGTCTTCAACGGCAATCTCGATTTTTGTCTTGGGTATGAATTCAACGGCGTATTCGGCACCCCGATAGATCTCGGTATGGCCGCGTTGCCGGCCAAAGCCTCGAACTTCAGTGACGGTGACGCCTTGCACGCCAACATCGCTGATCGCCTTGCGAACGTCATCGAGTTTGAACGGTTTTATAATTGCGGTAATTAGTTTCATCGAACGATATCCCTCCCGCTGATTAGTAGTCATTGGTAAACCTGCCGAATTCGGTCAGGACGACGCGGACCGGCTATATAGAGCACTTGCTGTGCCAGAAACGGAGTTGTCAGGAGGATCAGTGACTTAAGAGAAGTATCGACTGGTTCACATTTGAAGATGTGCACCAAAAAAGTGCGTAACTCGCCTGTGCGTGCCTCAATTTACGGCATAAGGCTGTGCCGCCGACAAGGAAAAAAGAGGTGGTCCGATTGACATCTAAAGAGCGGGCATATCTGTTCACCGCGTAGGATCGTAACTACAGCGCCTTGTGCATTTGCGCCATTCCCCCCGACAGAGCTGCCGTGAAATCCTTTTGGTTTACCCTCTCCCCGAGCCGAGGACAAGCCATGAAGAAGCGCGCTGCCAGGGATACGAAATCCAAAGTTTTCAGTGGCGAGAAAAGCCGCAAGGTCGCGAAAAGCCGCAAGGTCGCGAGCCCCAAGGGCGTTGGTACGACTAACAGCGGTCCTTCGCATGCGTCGAAACGGCACGCTGGGGAGGTGGCGCAGCATGGCGCTGATCAGCAGGCACTCGCGGAGGCTGTGCCGTTCAATACGAACAAACCGGCTGAGTACGGCCTGAGCAATGCGCTTGCACCCCCCGCCGGAGCATGCGCAAGCATGCCGTCGCTGGCTTCAGGGGCCGGAACTTTGAGCGAGAAGAATGAATCCGCCAAGGTCGGCGTCGCCACACGTCAAGCGGCGGCGTTGGGCGGCAGTCTGGAGAGGTTTCGAGTTAATTCGGCTGCCGAGCCTTTGACGACCAACCAGGGCGTAGCGGTTTCCGATAACCAGAATTCCTTGAAGGCGGGTTTGCGCGGACCGACCTTGCTCGAAGATTTTGTATTGCGAGAGAAAATCACGCATTTCGATCACGAGAGAATTCCCGAGCGCATCGTTCATGCCCGCGGTTCGGCTGCTC
>JALYIW010000012.1 GCA_030775625.1 Pseudomonadota bacterium
GCGGATTCGGTGGCGGATTCGGTGGCGGCCTGGGGGGCGGATTTGGGGGATTTGGGGGGGGAGGCGGGGGTGGTTTCAGCGGCGGCGGCGGCGGCGGGGGCGGCGGCGGCGCCTCGGGAGGCTGGTAATGCAAATCGGACGTCTGATACGCCATACGGCAGCGACCCACTGGCACACACGCAGGCTGTTTCCGGATTCCACTTTGGCCGCCATCGAGCAGGCGGTCGCGCGGGCGGAAAAGACGCATGGCGGCGAGATTCGTTTCGCCGTTGAAACGGCGTTGACGCCTTTACACGTACTCAGCAATGTGGCACCCCGGGCCCGGGCGCTAGATGTCTTCGCCCAATTGCGGGTGTGGGATACCGAATACAACAATGGGGTGCTGATTTACGTGCAATTGGCGGACCGCAACGTGGAAATCGTCGCCGATCGAGGCCTGCAGGGCCGCGTCAGCTCGGCCGAATGGGAGGCCGTCTGCCGTCTCATGGAAGAGCATTTCCGGGCGGGAAGGTTCGAAATCGGCTCGGTGGCCGGAGTCGAGGCCATCGGTAGCTTGTTGACCCGTCACTTTCCGCCGACCCAAGGTCAACCGAGGCAATCGCTGAACCAATTGCCTGATCGCCCAACTTTGCTGTAGATAGGTCCCATGAAAACTTATGGTTTGGCGGCGTGCATCGGCGTGCTCGCGATTGGCGGTTGTTCTATATTTCATCCCAAGCCGGCATCGCTGCCGGTGGCCAAGGCCGCGCCGCCCCCGAGCCCGGTGTTGCCCAAGCCTACCGCGACCCACCGTTTCGAAGTGCAGGATGGCGATGAGATCGTGGGCTACGTTCAAAAAACGATCATAGGCAAGGAGGACACCTTGCCTGATATCGCGCGGCGATTCGACGTGGGCTATGAGGAGATTCTGATGGCCAACCCGGGGGTCGACCCTTGGTTGCCGGGTGTGGGACGCGAGGTCACCGTGCCGACGCAGTTCGTATTGCCTGCGGCGCCGCATGAGGGCGTGGTGGTGAACGTGGCGGCCATGCGAATTTTTTACTATCCGCCGCACAAGAAAGGTGCCCCGCAAATCGTGTTCACCCACCCGATCGGCATCGGCAAAGTGGGTTGGAAAACCCCCGAGGGCACGACCCGGATCGTCAGCCGGCAAAAGGACCCGGTATGGGTGGTACCTAAGTCGGTGCGCGATGAACACAATGAGAACGGCGACAAGCTTCCCGCAAAGGTTCCAGCGGGGCCGGACAATCCGCTGGGCGCCTATATGTTTCGCCTGGGATGGCCGAGTTATTTGATCCATGGAACCAACAAGCCGTACGGCGTCGGCATGCGTTCGAGTCACGGCTGCATGCGTTTGTATCCGGAAGACATCGCCGTATTTTTCGATTTGATCCCCATCGGCACCAAGGTGACCGTGGTGAATCAGCCGTATTTGTTCGGTTGGCACGACGGTATTCTGCATTTGCAGGCCTATACCGCACTGGAAGACGACTCGCGCGACTGGAGTAAGAATCGCAAACGCCTGCTCAACAATTTATTGAACCCGAAATTGCGGCAGAGGATTTCGGATCACGATGGGGAAATCGACTGGCAGCGCGTCGCAGATCTCGCCCATACGCCGCGCGCGATTCCGGTCGCAATAACCGGCGATCAAGAGGGAATCGATTCGGTGCTGGGAAAGGCTCTCTTGGTCGAAGACACTCTGCCCGAAGGTTCGAACTGGGACGGCAAGAGCGGTTTGCTGGTGGACGAGAAGACTTTCAACGATTTGCTCGGCGGCCGAGCCGCGGCGCCGCCGGCATCGCAGACCACCGGTTCCGTGCAATAAGGCCGCCAATCCTGTGACTCGCTTGTTCTCCAAGGGCCGGTCGCTTGCCTGTGCATGCGCATGGGCATGCGTAAGCGCGTTCGCCGCCACCCCGCCTGGGCAGGCTGTGGATCTGTCGCCCATCGAATCCGGCCTCGATTATCACTCCTACGCCAATGTCGACCAGTTTCGCGTCACCCACCTTGATTTGGATTTGCGGATCGACCTCGATGGCAAGGTGATCGACGGCATCGTCGCTCTCGAATTCAAGCGGCTGGATCCGCGCGCCACCCAACTGGTGCTCGATACCAAAGGACTGATGATCAATGACGTGATGCAAAAGTCCACGGATGTGTTGGGGGCGACCGCCAAGGAACAAACCATCTGGGTGAGCCGGCCGTTTCACATGGAAAAGCCGGATCCCATTCTCGGCAGCGCGCTGGTCATCGAGTTGCCGCTGTCGAGAAAGGCCGTCGAATCCATTCGCATCGACTACGAAACCGTGCCCGAAGCCGCGGCGCTGCAATGGTTGACGCCGAAGCAGACCGCGGGGCGTAAAAAGGGATTTTTGTACACCTCATCGGAACCGATCGGTGCGCGAACCTGGATTCCTCTGCAGGATACGCCGCAGGTTCGTGCGACTTATAAAGCCAAAATTCACACGGCTCCCGACGTCCTCGCCGTCATGAGCGCGCAGAACGATCCTAAGGTTAAGCGCAAGGGCGAGTACGCTTTCGAGATGCCGCAGGCCATCCCGTCGTATTTGATTGCGCTCGCCGTCGGGGACCTTCGCTACGTCGCGACCGGCCCGCGCACCGGCGTTTACGCCGAAAAGTCCGTCGTCAAAGCGGCGGCCAAAGAATTCGCCGACACCGAATCCATGATCCAGATCAGCGAGAAGTTATTTGGCCCTTATCGCTGGAGTCGCTATGACATTTTGGTCATGCCGCCGAGTTTCCCGATCGGCGGAATGGAGAACCCGCGGCTTTCTTTCATCACACCCACCGTGCTTGCGGGCGACAAGAGTCTGGTGTCGGTGATTGCGCACGAGTTGTCGCATTCTTGGTCGGGGAATCTGGTCACCAACGCCACCTGGCGCGATCTATGGCTCAACGAAGGATTCACTGATTATTTGCAGACCCGCATCATGACTGCGGTGTATGGCGAGCAGCGTGCCTCCATGGAGGCGGTCCTGGGGCTCGATGCTTTGCGTGAGGATCTGGCCAAGCTCAAACCCCAGGACCAGGTGCTGGCCATCGATTTGCGCCAACGCGATCCGGGATTGGTGTTCAGCGACGTGCCCTACGAAAAAGGCCGCTTGTTCCTCAGCTATCTGGCCGCGAAGTTCGGGCAGGACCGATTCGATGCCTTCCTGCGCGGCTACTTCGAGCATTTCGCGTTCAAGAGCATCACTACCGAACAGTTCTTGGAATACCTGCAGATGAATCTGCTCGATCGCTTTCCGGACATCGTCACCCGCGCGAAAGTCGACGAGTGGGTGAGCGCCCCGGGCCTGCCGACCGATGCCGTGCTGCCGGTGTCCGGCGCTTTTCAGCCGGTGGATGAGTTTAGAACGGCCTGGTTGGACGGCAAAATCGCGCCGAAAAAATTCGGACGCGACTGGGTCACTCAGCAATGGTTGTATTTCCTGAATAAAATGCCTGCGGCGCTGACTGCGGGACAATTGGCCGATCTCGATCAGGCGTATGGTTTTACCAAGACTCGAAACGCCGAGATTGCCCATAGCTGGTTCAAGTTGGTGATCCGCAACAACTATCAACCCGGCTTCGCAAGACTGGAGGAATATTTGAATACCATCGGACGCCGCAAGTTGATTTCGCCGCTGTATGAGGGGCTGATGAAAACGCCGTCGGGGACGGAATTCGCGAAGCGGGTCTACGCAAAAGCACGCCCCGGTTATCATCCGGCAACCGTTGCGGCGATTGACGGCATTGTCAATCCGGCAACGTCCGAGGGGGTGGATTGATGAGCGAGTGGATGAAAGTCATGCTCGGCGAAATCTCCCGCAAGAAGGCCGAGTCAGAACTTGCGCGCGTCGAGGAACAACGGCGCCGTGACGAGGCGTCCGGTGATCAGACTGATCGCCGCGACCCAGACGGCGATCCCGGCCCCGGCACCGATGAGCGACGCAAATGAGCGTGTTAAAGTGGGTCCATGACGCCGATTAACCTGGGAATCCAGGTCGAAGAAGAGCGCGGGCCCGAACAATCCATTGTGCGCCTGGCGACTGCGCGCACCGCATTCGTCGGCCGAACCTTGCGCGGACCGGTCAATCGTCCGGTTTTGCTCAAGAGTTTCGGCGAATTCCAGCACATATTTGGCGGCCTGTGGCAGCCGAGCCCGTTGGGATATGCCGTCGAACAATTTTTCGACAACGGCGGACGCGAAGGCGTGGTGGTGCGCGTGGTCAACGGCGCACGTTCCGCGACACTCACCCTGAATGCCGGCTCTTCGGCTTTGCACTTGCGCGCGGTGCGTCCCGGAACGCGGGAGTTTCTGCGCGCGAGCGTCGATTACGACAACATTGCGGCAGAAAACACTGCGGAATTCAATCTCACTGTGCAGAGAGTCCGCGCGTTGGGCACCGCGCAAGTAGAAGATCAAGAAATATTCCGCAAGTTGTCTTTGCAGCCGGGCACCGAACGATACTTGGGCCAAGCCCTCCTTCAATCGGAACTGGTGCGACTGATCGGTGAGCTGCCGATGCAGAGGCCCGATGCGACCTTGGATCGGTTGAGTGGGCTCGCCACGGGCTATGTGACGTCGAATTCGGACGGCGACGACGGCGCGCCGCTCACCGACTATGACTTGATCGGCGGAGCTAGCGATCGGACCGGGTTGTTCGCTCTGGATCATGCGGACTATTTCAATTTTCTGTGCCTTCCGCCCTTGTCGCGCGAGCAAGATGTGGGACCGAGCGCGTTATTGGTCGGGGCACGCTATTGCAAGCATCGCCGCGCGCTTTTCATCGTCGATCCACCCTCCGCCTGGCACACGGCGGACGATGCCTTGGTGGGAATGCGAGACTGGAATTTCGCCAACGAGAATGCGCTGATGTATTTCCCGCGTGTGCTCGCCCATGACAAATTGCGGGGACATTTCGAGGCATTCGCGCCGTGCGGCGCGGTCGCCGGCATGTTGGCGCGCTGCGACGAGACTTTTCCGGTATGGGTACCGCCGAGGAATGACCAAGCAGTGCTGCGCCCCGGGTATCGACCGACCTGTCTCGTGTCCGATGACCGGCGCGCGAGACTTGCGAGCGTCGGCGTCAATACCATTCAAGCCGTGCGATCCGCGGCGCCAAGTGGCCGGAACCTAAGGACCTTGGGGGCGGGAACCGCCGGCACGGCGGACTGGCAACAGTTGCCGGCGCGCCGGTTGGCATTGTTCATACTCAATTGCATCGAGCGCGGCACTCGTTGGGTGGCTTTGGCGCAGCCGGATGTCAAAGTCGCCGAATCGCTGGCAACGCAAGTGCGCGAGTTCTTGGAACAATTGTATGAAGCAGGCGCTTTCGGCGGGCGGCGCAGGGAACAGGCGTTTGTGGTGATTTGCGATCATCGGGTGAATGTGCCCGCGGCTGCGGCCGGCACCGGCGGATTTCAACTGGTGGTCGGCTTTGCGGTGAGCCGCGTCGGTGAGCTGCATGCTTTCCAAATTACGCACTCAGCATTGGGCAGTCAGATTCGGCCGGTCAGTCTGAATCGATTGAACTGCGCGCAGTACAGCCCGGCGGAACTCGAGTGGGTCGATAATCTCGCCAGTCAGCTGCAACCTTAGTTTGTCGCATCGCATGCGCGGATCTTTTGGGTCAGTGGTCTTTTCGCACGGCAAGGAGAGCGGCCCGTGGGGCGCCAAGATCACTGCCATGGCGGAGGGAGTGCGCGAATGGGGCTGGGCCGCGGAATCGGTGGATTATCGCGGGATCGACGACCCCGGACACAGAGTGACCAAGCTGATCGAGGCGTGTCGGGGGCTCACGGAGCCGCTGGTACTTGTGGGGTCGAGCCTCGGTGGGCACGTCGCCGCTGCCGCCGCCGGCCGGGTCCAACCACGGGGCATTTTCCTACTGGCCCCCGCTTTTTACATGCCGGGCTACGAGCAATACACGCCGCAAGGCGTCGCATGTCCGACGGTCATCGTGCATGGCTGGAAAGATACCATCGTGCCGGTTGACAACGGCATTCGTTGGGCCCGGGAGCATCAGGCAACGCTGCATGTCCTCGACTCCGACCATAGGCTGGAGGATCAGATTGCCGCGATCTGCCGGCTATTGAAGGACTTTTTGGTATCGCTGCGGTAACGAATGGATCGTGGAATCTATTGGGGGACTTCGGGCGCCGCAGGGGCCGCAATCAGCGGCGGCGGCGGATTCACCGTCGTCTGCGGCAGCTGCGCTTGCGCGAGTTCGCGCAAGCTCTCGCCCAATTGCTCACCGCAGCGCTTGCCCATGGCGGCGAATCCGGCGTCCAACGAGGCCGTCCAAGCCGTCACGTAACGTTTGCCTGCGGCCGATTCCAAAAAAGCCAACAAGTGTTTCAGGTCGGATTCACTCATGCCGCGGTAAGTGTAGGCGAGATAGCGGCGCAGCGGCTCGCGCATGTTTTGTTCCAGCGCGTCGCGGCCGGCCTCTGCGGATTGACGCGCGTCTCGTTCGACCGCCGCCGGATCTTTACCCGCCCCCATGGCGGTGCCTAAGGCCACTGCCTCCCCCATGCTCAAGAAAATCTGCACGGTGGATTCGGTGGATCGCGTGGCATGTTCCAGTTTGTCGAACAGCGCGTCGCGCCGTGGCGTCGATGGGGTGGACACTTTGCCGCTCATGATTGCGTCGATCGTGGCTTCGGGTTGCACGGCCAGGGCCAAGTCCGCGGCCACCATGCGCCGACCCAAATCGCTGGCAAGAAAGGCCTCAGTCTTTTTCACCGTTTCGGCATCGAGGTTCGCGGCAAGCGCACTCAAAGCGGGCGCCTCGAACACATCGATGCGAAAGCCTCGTTCGGCGGCGGAAGTTACCGCCTGCAACTGCGCTTCAGAGAGGTGACCGGCGGTGTCCGCGGAGAACAGTTGTCGCACGTGTGCGGGCATCACCCCCAATGAAGCGCGCACCTGTTCGCGCATGGCTGCGTCGTGATAGATCCTCGCCGCGGTTTCGATATCGACGGTCGATTCCGCCGCACCGACCCTTGATGTGTCGAGAACGGCAAGCACGAGTAACAAAAAAACATAACGAAACATGCGCGAACTCCGAGTGACTGCAAGTCCTCCACGATTGTACACTCTGCTCCTTTGTGGCTGGCAGAACCGAGGTGCACGTGGCTTTTCCGGTCGAAATTCAAGAGCGCGGCGATACGTCTCCCTGAATGTACTCCCTCGCCGCCCTCGGCCAAGCCTGGCATTGGAGCGTCCGCAAGATCTTAGGGCTGTGGGTGAGGGTCGCCATCAAGCCGGACGGCGCCGTTGCCGAGCTTGCAGCACGGCCGCGGCGGGTTTGCTATGTGTTGGAGCGCGAAAGCGCAACCGACCTTGCCGTCCTCAGCAATGTGTGCGCCCGGTATCACTTACCTCGCCCCGAGAGACGCCTGTCGATCGACGAGCATCTCGCCGATCGGGCCTATTTCGAAATCATCCGGCCCGCCGGGGTTTTCACCCGGCGCAATGCCGCGCGCGCGCCGCGAATATTGGTGCAAATGGTCGCCGCCGCGGCCGCCCATGCGCAATTCGACGTGGATCTCGTGCCGGTGGCGATTTTTTGGGGGCGGGCGCCGCATAGGGAGGCGAGCTGGTGGCGGCTGTGGTTCGCCGACGATTGGGTATTGGTGGGGCGCTTTCGCAAATTTCTCAACGTCTTGGTGAACGGCCGCAACACGCTGGTGCACTTCGGTGAGCCGCTGCGGCTGCAAGACACGATGCAGGAAGGCATGAGCGAGCAGCGCAGCGTGCGCTTGGTGCTGCGCAGCCTTAGGACGATTTTACGTTTGCAGCGGGTTTCGACCATCGGGCCGGACCTTTCGCACCGCCGCACCCTGGTCGCGCAAATATTGAAAACCGCGGATGTGCGCAACGCCGTGCGCCGCGAAATGCGCTCGCGCGGCCAACGCGCATCGCAGCCAGGGGGCCGGCAATCGCGCGGCTCATCGCGCCGCGCCGCCTTGCTCACCGCACGCAAATACGCGGTGGAGATTGCCGCGAATTACTCGCAATCGTTCATCAGATTCATGTCCATCGCGCTGGCGTGGCTGTGGAATCGCGTGTTCGACGGCGTGCAGTTCGAGCATGCCGAGAAATTGAACGAGACCGGCGATGGTGCGGAAGTCATTTACGTCCCCTGTCACCGCAGCCATATGGATTACCTGTTGCTTTCTTATGTCATATACCACAAAGGCTTTGCGGTTCCGCACGTGGCGGCGGGCATCAATCTCAATCTCCCCGTGATCGGACGGTATCTGCGCAAGGGCGGCGCGTTTTTCCTGCGCCGCAGCTTCAAGGGCGATGCGCTGTATGCGGCGGTCTTCGCCAAGTATCTCGGCGTCATGATGGCGCGCGGCCATTCGCTCGAGTATTTCATCGAGGGCGGACGCAGCCGCACCGGCCGTCTGTTGTCGCCGCGCACCGGCATGTTGTCGATGTCGGTGCGCGCCTTTTTGCGCGACCCCAAAAGGCCGGTGGTGTTCATGCCGGTGTACTTCGGTTACGAGCGCATCGTCGAGGGACGCACCTACATCGGCGAGTTGTCGGGGCAGCCGAAGAAAAGAGAGAGCGTGCTCGGTCTGATCAGATCGACGATGGCAGTGCTGCGCAGCAAGCTCGGCAAGGTGCATGTGAATCTCGGTGAGCCCATTGCGCTCGATGAGTTGTTGCGCCGGCATCATCCGCTGTGGCGCAGTGCCGCGCCTGCCGAGGCGGACCTGCGCGCGGACTGGATCGGCGAAGCCGTCAGCGATCTAGCCAAGCGGATCAATGTCGAGATCAATGCGGCAGCCGCCGTCACACCCATCAATTTAGTCGCCATGGCGATTCTGGCCACGCCGCGCCAGGCGTTGGCGGAGGCTGACCTGGTCCGGCAGATCGAGCTGTACCAACGGCTGTTGCGCGATGCGCCATACTCGCCGCTGGTGACCGTCTCCCGGGACACCGGCGCGCAAATGACCGCTTACGCCGAATCCTTCGGGTTGCTGCAGAGGCAAAAGCACCCGCTGGGCGACATCATGCGCATGAATTCCGAGAATGCCGTGCTGGCTACGTACTATAGAAATAACATCCTGCACCTGTTCGCCATGCCCTCGCTCCTGGCTTGCTGTTTCGTCAGCAACGCGAGCATGAGCACCGCCGATATTCACCGGCTGGTGGGGCGGGTCTATCCCTACATTTCCACGGAGCTGTTCTTGCGATGGGACGACAACGCGGTCACCGGGGTCGTCGATTCGCTGCTCGAGACTTTCGCGCGGCTGGATTTGCTACGGTGGGATGCGGATCGAAGCGAGTGGCGGCGGCCGGCGTCGACGTCGCTCGATGCGATTCGATTGTCGATGCTGGCGCAGGCGACCATCCAAACCATCGAACGTTACTATCTCGCAATTGCGCTGCTCCTGCAGGCCGGCAGCGCCGTGATCACTCAGGAAGCCTTGGAAGAGCGCTGTCACTTGATGGCGCAGCGCATGTCCGTACTCTATGACCTCAATTCACCCGAATTTTTCGACAAAACGCTGTTTCGCGACTTCATCGGTCTGTTGCGCAAGCGTAAAGTCATCCAGACCTCCGACGGCGAAAAACTTGAATTTGGCGAACCCCTGCTCGGAGTGGCGGCTGACGCTCAGCGGGTGCTGTCGGAGCAGATTAGACACAGCATTCTGCAGGTTACGCTGGGTCAGTAAGCTCCGCGAAATCAGCGGCTCATTATTCCCAGTTCTTGCCGCGCTGCAATTTGGTCGCTCCACGCCGCTTTTTCGAGTCGACGCGGCGCTCTTTTGCAGCCTTGGTCGGCCGGGTTTTCTTGCGGACTTTCGGCACGACCATCGCCGCGCGGAGCAGTTTTTCCAGGCGCTCGAGCGCGGCGCGGCGGTTTTGCTCCTGGCTGCGTTCGCTCATGGCCTTGAACAAAATGCTGCCGTCGTCGATGAGTTTTTGACCGGCGATCAGTCGCAGCCGATTTCTAACGTGCACCGGCAGCGTAATGTTCTGCGGCAGCAGGAAGCGCAACTGCACGGCGCTCGCCACCTTGTTGACGTTCTGCCCGCCGGGGCCGGAGGAACGGATGAACTTCCATTCCAACTCGTCGTCGGGGATGAAAATGTCGGGACCGAGGTTCAATCGAGCCCGGAAGGCGCGGTGTGCAGCACGATCTCGCGCTGCGCGGGCGGCATGGTGATTTTGTTCTCTTTGAACAGCCGCCAAATGGCGCGATTCACATCGGAGCGGACATTGTTCACGCCTTCCTGAGGATCGGAAATCCAGAAGCGCAATTCCAGTTCGATGCCGCTGTCGCTGAAGTGCATGAGGCGCGAAACGGGCGCAGGATCGCTGAGTATCCGAGGCTTGCCTTCACAGGCCTTGAGCAAAATCTCCAGAGCCAACTCCGGATCGTCGCGGTAACTCACGCGGATCGGCAGTTTCAGGCGGATACGCGGGTCGGTGTAGCTCCAATTGATCACGGCGTTGGAGATCAGCTGCTGATTGGGCACCAGCATTTCGACGCCGTCGCGGTCGCGCACCACCACGTAGCGGCCACGCAATTCCTGCACCCAGCCGAAGTTCTCGGTGCTGGTGCCGCTCTGGCCCGAGAGGCTGATGACATCGCCGGGCTTGATGGAGCTATCCATGAGCAGCACGAAGCCGCTGACGAAATTCGCCGCAATGGATTGCAGGCCGAAGCCCAGTCCCAAACCGATGGCGCCGGTCAACACCGTCAGAGCGGTCAAGTCGACGCCGGCGGCATTCAGGCCCATGAGAATGCTGAGACCGATCAAAAAGGCGTTGGCGAATTTGCCGATGCCGATGCGCGTCGACGGCGCAATGCTGCTGAGTTTTTTCAGCCGCCGTTCTACCCAGCGGCTGATCCAGGCCGCCACCAGCACGAACAAGGTCAAGGTGAACAGTAGCTTCATCACGGACCAGACGGTGATGCGGCTCTTGCCCGCCGCGATGCCGATGTTGTCCAAGCTCGCGATGATGGGATCGAGCCAGCCCAAGTATTGGGCGGCGATGGCCAGCCAGATGAACAGAGTCGCGCGGTTTTCCCAATCCTGCATCCAGGATTTGTTGCCGAGGCTGGCGGCAAATAGCAGCACGCCGAGCCGCACCACGATGTACGCCCCGATCAAGCGTGTCGCGGCATCGAGCACCGTGACATCGTAGTGCGAGGCAGCCATGACGCTGCTGGCCAGCACCACCAGAATCAGCGCCATGACCACGGGTAGAATGACCACGCTGCCGTGCAACACGAAATAGTTCCAAGTCAGGGCCATCGGCTCCCTGATCCGGCGCCGGCGATAGCGTTCGCGCAGCGCGACTCCGACGAACCAACCGGCGGCCAGACACAGCGCCACGGCGCCGACTTCGATCAGCACGTTGCGGGTCGATAAAATCTCCAAAAACGCCTGGAGGCGCAGCAGGATTTCCGTCATGCGTTCAAATCCGGTATGAGCTGGCTTTCGAGTCTGGCGATCTGGTCCTTGAGCATGAGCTTGCGACGCTTGAGTCTTTTCATCTGCAGTTCGTCGATTTTAAAATCCATGCTGAGGCGCGAAATGATGTCGTCGAGATCCCGATGCTCGATGCGCAATTGGCGCAGGCGTTCGATGTTCTTGAACAAATCGGTATTGACGTTGCTTTGTTCGTCGCTCACGGCATCACTTATTTTATGAGGTTGCGCCACACGGGGGTGACGCAGTCGGGTAGCTTAGCCAACCGGCCGAGGGAGTTCCAAGGAAAGTGCGGGTTGTGAAAGTCGGAACCTATGGACCCCGTCATCCCGTACTTGACCGCCAGCATGGACAGAGCTTCGACATGGTGCGCGCCATTACTCCCCGTCACTACTTCGAGAGCGGTGCCGCCGGCTGCCTTGAAGTCCGTCAACAATCGGCGCCGCGCGCCCGCGGACAGCGAGTAGCGCGCGGGATGGGCTAGCGCCGCCACGCCGCCGGCGGCGCGAATCCACCCGACCACGACGTCGAGCGCCGGCCATTCTGCCGCGACATGGGCGGACTTGCCGGCGCCCAAGTATTTGCGGAATGCCTGCTCGGCTCGCTCGACGTGACCGCCGGCAACCATGGCCTGGGCCAGGTGCGATCGCGTCGGTATGCCGGGACTGGCTTGCACTGCGGCGAGCAGGGCGTCACCGGGCAAACCCTGCTTATCGAGGCGGGCACACATGCTGCGCATGCGAACTCGCCGGCGTGCTTCTTGGGTACTCAACATGCGGCGCAGCTCCGGGGACGCCGCGTCGATCCACAGGCCGAGCACATGGATGGCCTGGATGCGCCAGGCGGCAGAGATTTCGACGCCGGGTACCAGGGTAAGGCCGCGGGCACATGCCTCATGGTGCGCCTCTTCAAGACCGGCCACCGAGTCGTGATCGGTGAGTGCCAAGACCTGGACGCCACCGGCTGCGGCGCGCGCAATCAGTTCGGTGGGGGACAGCGAGCCGTCGGAACAGGTGGAATGGGTGTGTAAATCGATGATGAGGCCAGCGTCCTCGACCGCCAAGCTCAAGTGGCACTTCCCGCGAGCCCGACGGCCTCGAGCCGCAGACCGGCCAGGACGATAAATCCCTGGGCCCGGGCGAAGCCGTCGCTGGTGTAATCGAATGTATAGGTGCGCAGCAGCCGCCGCTTGCCCAGGGAATCGCGGCTGAGGCGAAAGCCGGCAAAGCCGACGGTGCCGTCCAGTAGCTGCACCACCGCGCGCGAGCAGGTATCCCGGGCGATCCGATTGGCCGCCTCGCGGGCATCCAGGGAAACCTGCCAGACCTTGTAGCCCGCCGCCAGGGCAGCGGCTACGGATATAAGCAGCAAAAGGTCCTCACTCATGGATGCAGCTTACCGCACCCCAGGGCCTGGTTTTCCTAGGAATGCGCCCCAATAACCTAGGGGTGGACAAGAGCGGAGAAGGCGATTATGACCAATGACTTTCAGCCGAATTTGACCGTGCGCATCGAGCCCAACGAAATGGTGCAGTACGTTCATGATTTGATGACGACGCCGTTCAGCGCTGCCGCACCCGATACTTCCGTGGTCCTCGCCGAGCGGCAGTGGGGTGGCAATACGACATTGGCCCGGGCCGCGCAGCTGCGCTGGACGGCATTGACTCGCGCCTTCGGCGACGCCCGCGTCAGCACTTGGACCATAGCGCGCAAGCGCGATCAGATTCATGTGCCGGCGGCGTTGATTGCGGCTGCCGGTGTGGCGCGCTTGACCATGCTGAAGGAAGAGGTCGTGTTCGACATTCCAACCTTGCTGGACGCGACTCTGGAGTTGTGCGAGCCCGCCGGTCACGCGTGAGGCAAAACGCTCGAGTGACTGAAAGCCAGGAAGTCGCCGTTGATGAGGCTGTCGCGGCAGTTATAGCGCAGACGGTGACCGTCCAGCCGGGTGACATGACCGCCGGCCGCTTCCAGCAAGGCCTGGCCCGCGGCGGTGTCCCATTCGGAAGTTGGGCCGAATCGCGGATACAACTCGGCGCTGCCTTCGGCCACCAGGCAGAATTTGAGTGAGCTGCCGATCCCGGTCATGACGTGGGCTCCCAAGCGGTCGCGGAAAGCGGCCGTTTCAGCGCTGCCGTGGGAACGGCTGCCGACTACGCGCAGCGGGTGGTGTGGCGGGGCCACGTGAATGGGCAGTCGTTGCGCTTCGCGGTGATGGGTGAAGGCGCCGATTCGCGCCGCACCCCAGTAAAGCAGCCCTTGGGCCGGTGCGGACACCATGCCGAGTACGGGTTCGTGATCGATGACCAATGCGATGTTGACGGTGAATTCGCCGTTGCGTTTGACGAACTCGCGGGTGCCGTCCAGGGGATCGACCACCCAAAGCTCGCGCCATGATTGGCGTTCGGCCCAGGGCGCCCGCGCCGACTCTTCGGAGAGAATCGGAATGTCGGGCGTGATTTCTTTGAGGCCCTCGATGATGATTCGCTGCGACTCCAAATCGGCCAGAGTCAGGGGTGAATTGTCTTCTTTGTGCTGCACAGTAAAGCCGGCTTCGTAGATCCGCATGATGGCGGCGCCGGCGCGTTCGACGATCGGCATCAAGGCGGTGCCTAAGGCGGTAAGGTCTCGCATCGATTGCTATCATACGCGCATGCTCAAGGAGTCAGCCCTCGACTGGTCCGCCATCGATACCGTCCTATTGGACATGGACGGCACCTTGCTCGACCTGCGCTTCGATAATTGGTTTTGGCGGGAGCTCATTCCCCGCCGTTACGCGGCGGCGAACGGCCTCGAGTTGGCGGCAGCGCAGGCGCTGTTGGCACCGAAGTTTCGCGGGGTCATGGGGTCCTTGCAGTGGTACTGCATCGACCATTGGACCCGTGAACTGTCGCTGGACATCGCTGCCTACAAGCGCGCGGCGCTGGCGCGCATCAATTTTTTGCCTGGCGCCGAGGAGTTTCTGGTGAAACTGCGAGGCAGCGGCAAGCGCCGGGCGCTGGTGACCAATGCGCACCCCACGGCCCTGGCCATCAAGAGCGCGCGGGTCGCGCTGAAGCAATATTTCGATGCCTGTTATTCCTCGCATGCGTTCGAGGCGCCGAAGGAGGACGCGGCATTTTGGCCGCGGTTCGCCGCAGCGGAAGGGTTTACCCCAGCGCGGACTTTGCTGGTCGATGATAACCTTGCGGTGCTGAAGGCCGCGCGCGAATTCGGGATCGGTTGGCTGTGCGCCGTGCGCCGTCCGGATTCGGAGCGGCCTGCCCAGGCTACCGGTGATTTTGCCGCGGTGGATCGCGTCGCGGACCTGCTCGCTTAAGTTTAAGTGGCAGGGCCGCCTGCGGCGCCGGGGGCTGGAG
>JALYIW010000013.1 GCA_030775625.1 Pseudomonadota bacterium
ATCCGAGTCAATGCAAAACCCACCATTGGAACGGGGCGCTACAAGCACGGTTAACCAGGGCCCCTTTAGAACAATTTTTAGTGACGCAGCACCTGAAATTGGCGGCTGGTAGCCACCGCGACAGCGATAATATTGCAAGGGCTACCGTCCTCATCATCGAGTGCGGATTGAAAGAGTATTTTCACAGCCGAGAAGAGGGGCTCGCAGAGCCACAACATGCGGCAATAGGTCGCTTGGCGTGCGTGGTCAGTCGCGCAGCGGCCGCCCTCATTCAGGAACCAGACGCGTGGCGGATTCCCGCGCTGCTCAGCGCCGCTCGGTTGTTAACGCCATGGATTGGTCTGAATCCCGCCGCTTGCGCGTCCGCATCTTCAATCCACGAATTTACCCTTGACACGACATCCCAAGCTGGACGGCAGGTCGATATCGACATCGCCGATGGTGTATCAAGGGCGATGAGAATTAATGACTCTCCATCACTGCGCGCGATCGCGCTGAATATCGCGGCAATCCTCAGCACGCCTTCACACAACTCAACCCCGGTCAGCGACGCTGTGTTACCACGGGCGATCGCAAGGCATTGAGGTTCCCGGTGGTCGGCCGGCGCTACTCCTGCCTCGCAGGAATAGCGCCGGTCCCTTTTCATAGACTATAACTAATCACTCTCAGACGCTGCGCCGGCTGTGCAAAAAGAATGAAACGACCGCTCCGATGAGGAACACGACGAACAAAACTTTCGCGATGCCCGCGGCACCGGCCGCGATGCCGCCGAAGCCGAAAACCGCGGCGATAAGTGCGATGACAAGAAAGACGATTGCGTAGTGAAGCATAGTGATACTCCTTTAATTGAGCCCGGCGTGATTCGTTTAGGTTTTGGGAGTTACTTTCAGCTCGTTGACGACGTGGTTCTCGCCCGCCACGGAGGCAGCTTGCGCGGCGATGGTGCTTTTTTCCTGCTCAGATCGGACGACTCCATTTAAAGTTACAGTTCCATTAACCGACACGATCTTCACATTATGGGCGTACGTTGACAAAGATTTGTCGGCCATGACCTTCTGGCGGATGCGTTGTGTAACCGTCCGATCACTCGAATTGTCTTTTTGCGTATCCGCAGACGCCGCAGTGTTGGTCGGATCGAGCTTATTGGACTTCGCATTGTCGGCAGGCACGGCGCCAGGGGGGCTCGACTGACTCAACGCATTAGCCGCCGCAAGCGAGAACACGCTTGTCGCCAATACAACCTTTAAAAAGTGCTTTTTCATAATACAGTTCCTCATGTGGTCAAGGCGAAAGGGCAGAGCGGGGCGCGGCCCCGCCGCCGGCCGACATGCCTAAGCAATTCGGCTTGCAGTCGTCTTGCTCGCGCTTTCTCCTGAAGACGCAATATCTTCAGCGCCGGTCGACTTCAACAGATCCTTCGCACGCGACACTTGCGCGGACGTATCGCAGTGGACCGACAATAACGTTCCGCCGCCTTTGACGCGTCCCTCGTATCGCTTCGCCTCATACTCAGGAATGCCCATACCGACCAGCGCACCGACCAGGCCGCCCACCACTCCGCCCACTCCCAGACCGGCGAGTCCCGCCATGATCGGGCCTGCGGCTATCAGTGGACCGACTCCCGGAATCGCCAAGGCGCCAACGCCCGCCAGCAAGCCAAGGGTGCCGCCGATGACGCCGCCGGCCGTGACACCTGCTGTGGTGCCTTCGGGAGCCTTCGTGTCCTTTGCGTGGGCAAACTCCCTGGTGCTCCGGGTATCGGGCAGCAACACGGAGATAGCTTCGCTCGCGAAGCCAGCGGCGATAATGGTGTCTACAGCGCGCTCAGCGTGCTCACCTGAGGTATAAATGCCAAAAACTGCGGTATTTTTGCCAGCCATGATTAATATCCTTGTTTTGAAAATGATGCGTTTTGCGACGCAGACAGATCAGCGCGTAGTGAAGCCGAACGTACGAACACACGCCATAGGCAGAGGCGGTGAATGGTTCGTAAACATTTTCCTACGCACCCTTTAAAGGTGTTCATCGCGCAAGCGCCCGCCAATGGCCGCCGCGACACTGGCGATAAACGCGCCAATCAACAGAGCAAGCGCCGCAAATAACGCAGCGGTGGCGGCGCCCTTACGCGCCTCGTCGGCGGCAGCCTTGGCTTTCGCCGCGGCCTCTTGAATGTCCTCGACAAAGGCACTGACCCGTGTTTGCGCCTCGTTGGTCGTAATGCCGGTCCGGGATGCGACCAGAGTTACCAAGTAAGCTCGATCCTCAGCACTCACGCTGCCACTCATAGCCGCGCTGGCCGCAATGTGTGTGACTTCCATTTTGGCATCGCGAAGTCCCATCTCCCCGCCGACAGGCGCGCTGTTGCGAAACAACTTATCGATATCATGGGCGCTGTCCGATCCGCCGCGCCTCCCCTCGGATCGCATCATGGGCTCGCGCGCCACGTCGCCCAATATTTCACCGCCTGGACCGCCGGCGGCCGCCATCGCCCCGCCACGCACCACCGCTGATGCCGACCCCATGACTACCGCGGCAACGAAAAGCGTGGCCACGGACCAAGTCACCAGTCCGTGGGCGGTATCGCGAAAAAACACCTCATGGGTGTGTGTCGCGAGCCACCGCTGGCGCATCCGTCCCGCGAGGTAGCCTCCCGCTCCGGCCGCCAACCATTGAGTCACGATGAGCCAAATGGTGCCCGCCACGGTAAACTCTGCAGCGCTCGCCCCGCGGTTCGGCCATGGCGATACGGCTGTAAATCCGAGGCCCGCCCCGAGTGTCAGCAAAATCAGCGAGACTGATACCGCAACGGCGGCCCCAGCGAAAATCGCCCCCCAGGAAGTGGCCGGTCCTGCGCGCAGACGCGTGGGTTCATCGTGCGAAAGGGAACCAGAAGTGGGTTCAATCATGACGCACCTTCAGCGATGTGAGCACATGGCCAGCAACAATATGATCGGAAGAGGAACGCCCAGCATCCACAACAAAATTCCGCGACCCATAATCTCACCTCTCTATGTTCCGGAAGACGATCGATCAACCGCAGTCGAGACTCGACCACTTTTAGCGCAATGTCTACGCGCGAGGGCTGCATTTAGGCGTCGGCAATTCCCTACAAAGTACCCAAGCGAACACAAAAATTGAAGTATTTAAACGTCGCGGCGGCAAATTGTTGTTGCTTGAAAAAAGGCACTGACCGCAGGCAATGATCGAGCGGCAATCGTCAAGCCTACCAGGTGCGCCGCTCGATCCGTTTGGCAAGTTCGGTGAGGTCCGCGTTCTCCTCGATGGAAATTTCGATGGGACCCGCATCTGCGGCTAGAACCGGCGTGACTGGGCGCGGTAATGGCTTGGGTTCAGGCCGGAGCGCCGTCTTTGGCGCACCGAGGTCGTCCGGCACAGCGCCCGGCGGCGGCGGACGCGTCCAGTCGCTCTGCCGGTCCATCCAGCGCTGGTAGCGATCGAAAGTCCACATGCCGTCGTCCCCTCCGGCCTGCATGACGTTCGCGATCTGACTGAAGTGGCCCGAACGTATCGCACCCTTGGCTCCGGAGCTTGCGAGTAAGATTTCGCAACGCGGTACGCGCAGCTGATGGGCTTGCAGAAATTCGAGCCGTTGGCAGACCACCCCGACCAAACAATCGGCGAGCTGCGCGCGGATATTGCCTTGAATGTCGGCGGGAAATGCCATGCAGATGCGGCTCAGACTTTCCGCACAGGTGGAGGAATGCATGGTGGCGAGAACCAGGTGGCCGGTTTCCGCGGCATTCAACGTCAATCGAATTACTTCCGGTGTGCGCATTTCACTGATCACCAGCACATCTGGGTTCTCCCGTAGGGCATCGATGATCGCCTGTTCGAAGTTCGGCGAATGGGTAGGAATCTCGCGCTGCCGAATGAAGGAACGCCGATTGGTGTACAGATACTCCAAGGGACTTTCGAGGGTGATGATGTGGCGCGCGCGATCGGCGTTCATTTCCTCAATCAATGCGGCGAGCGTGGTCGATTTGCCGCAGCCCGTAGGCCCCGAAATCACCACCAAGCCGGTGTTGGGCTCGACCATCTTGCGCAGATCCGGATGCAGGTTACAGGTGCGCAGGTCATGCACCGAAGGGGCAAGCAATCGAATGGCAATCGCCAGACCGCGAATGGTGCGGTACAGATTGATGCGGCAGCGCGTGCCCCCGAGCACCAACGAGACATCGGCCGAACCACGCTCCATGAACTGATTCCAGGCGTCCGTGCCCAGAATATCTTTGCCCACTTGCAGGACCAGACTTGTCGCGACGGTGCCTCCCACGGGCCGCAGATCCCCACCGACACGCGCCGCCAGCGAACTACCACCCTCCACGTGTAAGTCGCTGGCGTGCATCTTGCGGCCGATCTGCACCCACTCACGTAGGCTCATACACATCTCCTCATGAAAGACTCAATTTACGGGCTTACAGACGACTGCGCAAATGCTGACCGGATCTAGCGCAATCCACCTACAGCCATAACTCTGAATTCACACTATCGTCCCAAGAGCGGGACCGCGCCGAAGCAAACTCAACCGGACAACCTGAAGTAGTCGGCTCGCAGTGCCGGCTCAACGCGGAGATTGATGCATGTTCCTGAATTCGATTGGGACAGCGCTGCCCGCAAGACGCTATACCAAAAGCGAGTGTTGGGAGGCTTTTGCCGGTTCCGAATGGTTCGAGCGCTTGAGTCCTCGGGCACACGTCATCGCCAATACAGTCCTACTTCGTGACAACGGAATCGAGCAGCGTTGGCTCGCGGTCGACTCCCTCGAGGAAGTGTTTGCGATCGATCCGGACACTTTACATCGACGTTTTGTCGCTCACGCACCGCGGCTCGCGGCGCAGGCTGGGCGACAAGCGCTCGAGAGGGCCGGGCGTGATGCGTCAACCATTGATGCCGTTATCGTCTCGACCTGTACAGGGTACTTATGCCCGGGATTGAGCGGTTATATGGTCGAGCTCTTAGGATTGCGACCGCAAGTGCTTGGTTTCGATCTCGTTGGCCAGGGCTGTGCTGGCGCTCTTCCCAATTGGCAAGTGGCGAAGGCCTTGCTGGCGGTCCAATGCGAGCATGTGCTGTCGATTTGCGTGGAGGTATGCAGCGCGGCCATGTACTTGGATAATGATCCCGGAGTCCTCATCAGCGCGTGTCTGTTTGGCGACGGTGCCGGCGCTGCGGTATTGTCAAGGCACCCGCCGGTTGATCGACGGCGCGTGGAGTGGAAAGAAACCGCCTCGTTGACCAACCCCGAAGCGCGCGACTCACTGCATTTCGAGCAGCGTGCCGGCCTACTGCGCAATGTGTTGACGCGTGCAGTACCGACATTGGCGGCCGAGCATGCCGAGATCGTCTTCGAAACTGCGCTCACCCGCGCCGGACTTACCGCCAACGCGATCACCGGTTGGATCTTTCATGCCGGCGGCCGCGACGTGCTAATCGCCCTGGCGCAACGCTTGAATTTACTGCCGGAAGCGTTGACCTACAGCCGGGAAGCGTTGAGAAAATACGGCAATTTGAGCAGCGCGTTCGTGTACTTCGTCCTCGACGCAGCACTCGAGAACGCGGCCCCGGGTGGCTGGTGGTGGATGTCCTCGTTCGGCGCCGGGTTCACCTGTCATGGTGCGCTGCTCGCGGTGGAGTGAGCGTACGATGATTGCCTCCCCCCGAATTGTGCTACCCGAACTCCTGGATGAACTCGAGCCGAACGATCCGCGAGCCAGACGCTCCCGGCGGGATTTGCGATACGTGCATCGTGCCATGCGCTCGCTCTCGATTCTTCAGCGAGCGATTGCGCGGCTGCGATTGGCGGCTCCGCCGAAGCGCATCCTTGAATTGGGCGCCGGCGATGCATCGCTTATGCTGCGGCTTGCGCAAGCGCAACGTGACTGGGGCGGCGTCGCATTGACCATACTCGACCGCCACGACTTGCTCAGCAAAGAAACCCGCGACGCCTACCAGCAACTCGGATGGGATCTGACCGTGGTACGCGCAAATGTCATCGAATGGGCAAAGGAAGTCCATGCTCAGCATTTCGATTTGTGTGTAACGACACTATTTCTTCATCATTTCGACAGGGCGGCCTTGAGTACCCTGATGGCGGCCATCGCGGCCGAGTCTGCTGCCTTCGTCGCCTGCGAGCCGCGCAGAAATGCCGTCTCTTGGCTCGCGAGCCAGTTCGTGGGCATTTTAGGAGCGAACGCGGTGACGCGGCACGATGCGGTCACAAGCGTCGGTGCCGGCTTCGTCGATCGAGAATTGATGGAAAGCTGGCCAAAGCCGCACGCCGATTGGTGCTGTGAAGAGTATGCGGCACCACCGTTCACCCACTGTTTTGCGGCCGTGCGCAAGAGTGTCAGGCGTGGGTAGCGCGTGTACAGTCGATACGGATGCGCTGGTGATGGGCGCCGGCCCCGCTGGGGCGTCGGCGGCCATTCGGCTGGCCAGCGAAGGATGGCGCGTGGTGCTGGTCGAGCAACATGACTATCCGCGCCAAAAGGTATGTGGTGAATGCATTTCCGCCGGCGCTCTGGCGCTGATCGATGAACTCGGTATTGGACCGCAGTTTAGGCGGCTTGCCGGATTGGAACTGCGCAAATTGGGGTGGATGAGCGCCTCGGCGACCCTCGTGGGAGACTTTCCGGCCTGCGCGGCGGGCCCTTATCGCTTCGGTCGTGCGCTTGGTCGAGACGTCTTCGATTCGATGCTTCTCGATCGTGCGCGTTCGGTGGGCGTTCGCGTGCTACAGCCAGCCAAGGTTTGCTCCGTGGGCGGCACGCTGGGGAGTTTTCAGTGCTGGATGTCGCTGCGAGCCCCCGGCTTCGCGGCGGCGGGGACCCTCAAGACAGGCACGATGATTTCTGCGGCAATCATCATCGATGCACACGGCTCGTGGGAAGCGGCTCCCACATTCGCAGGCGCCGACGGCGCCGATGAAAGGCGCCCTGCACGACGGGCTTCCGATCTTTTCGCGTTCAAAGCACGCTTTGACGGCGCGCTCCTTTGCCCTGGATTGCTGCCCGTGGTCGCGTTTGAGGGAGGCTATGGAGGCATTGTTGTTGCAGAAGGCGGACGGACCACCCTCGCATGCTGCATACGCCGGGATGCGCTACGGGCTTCTCGAGCGCTTGCGCCGAGCTCTCTGGCCGGCGTCGCAGTTGAACGGATGTTGCGCCGCTCCTGTCGCGGCGTTGGGGATGTGCTACGTCATGCCCGACGCGACGGATCTTGGCTATCCGTCGGACCGGTTCGCCCAGGCATTCGCTTGAGTGCGCCGAGTGGCGTGTTCCGCGTCGGCAACGCAGCTGGGGAATCGCACCCATTGATCGGCGAGGGCATCAGTATGGCGCTGCAGTCTGCCAAGTTGCTCGTCAGCCAATTGGCCCAGCAACGCGCATCGGCGATCAATGAGGCCCGAGCGAAGCGTCTGCAGTATTGCTACGCACGCGCGTGGCATCGTCACTTCGCGCCTCGACTGCGCCTCGCCGCCCTTTACGCGCATCTGGCGATGCGCCCGAAATTCTCCGCACCGCTCAGTGAAATGCTGCGCCGCTGGCCCGAACTGCTGACGCAGGCGGCGCGTATCGCAGGCAAGGCTCGCAAGTCCACTAGTCCCGTTGTTACTTAAGCGAGGAATTTTTATGTCCACATTGCATACCCTGCAAGACATTCTCGTTCGAGATTATCGCCTCACGCACGAACAAGTGGGCCCGGAGGCCGTGCTGAGCTCACTGGGATTGGACTCGCTGAGTGTCTTGGAACTCATGTTCAAAATCGAGGATCGGTTTCTTTTGAAAATCCTCGGCGATACTCCAACCGAACTCGTCAAGGTCAGCGATGTGGTCCTCTACATCGATGCACTTCTCGTCGCGCAAGCGCCGGCCGTCGCCGGTGCCCAACTCCCTGTGCGCGCATAATGTGAAGAGGCGAATCGCCATCACTGGACTTGGCGTGATCGCGCCTCTTGGTAACAGCGCCGAGGCGCTGTTCAGTGCAATAACAGCCGGGCGTTCTGCCATCCGGCGTCTCACCTTGGCGCGCGGCCAGCGGCTGCGTTCCCCCATCGGTGCACCTGTCGACTTCGATGGCGCGGCATATTTCTCGCCGGTCAGGCTTCGAATGATGGATCGGGTAAGCCAACTTGCATCGGTTGCCGCGGATCAAGCCATCGCCGATGCGCGGCTTACCTTCTCCAACGAGTCGCGCGAGCACTGCGGAATTTCCGTAGGCACGAGTATGGGCGGAGTAGAGACTACGGACGAGGCCTATCACAACCTGTATGGCGAGCGGTCCGATCGGGTGCAGCCATTCTCCGTGTTGGCCGCCATGAGTAATGCGCCGGCAGCATGGATTGGAATCGATCACGGATTGATGGGCCCGAATCTCACGTACTCCACAGCGTGTTCCTCATCCGCTGTAGCTCTGGGAGAGGCAGCGCGCAGAATCGGCTGCGGTGATGCCGATGTCATGCTGGCGGGTGGATGCGAGGCGCCGCTCACCTTTGGGGTGCTGCGGGCGTGGGAGGCCATGCGAACCCTCGCGACCCCCGATCCGATCGATCCCGCTACTTCGTGCCGACCGTTTTCTCAGAATCGAAGCGGACTCGTCATCGGCGAAGGTGCGGCGTTCGTCGTGCTGGAAGAGTGGGAACACGCCCGCGGCCGGGGTGCGCACATTCACGCAGAGTTTTCCGGCTACGGTCTCACCAGCGATGTGGCTCACATCACGCGGCCAACAGTTGAGGGTCAGGCGAGCGCCATGCGCGCCGCGCTGCGTTCAGCCGAACTCGATCCGGCCGCCATTGATTACATTAACGCGCACGGCACGGCGACCTCTCAAAATGACGCGGTCGAAACGGCAGCGATCAAAGAAGTGTTTGGTGGGCGCGCCCATTCAATTCCCATCAGTTCAACGAAGTCGGCGCATGCTCACCTATTGGGGGCGGCGGGCGCGCTCGAATTCGTAATCTCCGTGTGGGCGCTTGGGCGCGGTATCGCACCGCCCACCTTGCATCTGGATGTGCCTGATCCCGCGTGCGACTTAGACTATGTCCCAAACCTTGCCCGAACCGGCCTCACGCTGCGCGCCGTCATGTCCAATTCCTTTGCATTCGGTGGCACCAACGCGGTGCTCATTGCCGAAGCGGCTGACGAGGGGATACCGTCGAAGTAAAGTCGTATCGCAGCGCCTTCCTTGACCTCGATCTCACTTTAATAAATAATGCTAACTCCCTATGCTGACATGCTTTTCAAAGAAAATATCATGATGACCACTGGAAATCAAAGCACCCAATTACAACTGCGCTCACTGGTGCACAGTACAGGACATCTGGAATTATCTCTGGCGGAGATTCCCATACCGTCGTTTGCGGCGAACGAAGTTCTGGTACGAATCGAGGCGGCACCGCTCAATCCGTCGGACTTGAGGCTGCTGTTCGGCGCCGCCGACATGGCCACGGCGAGGGCCTCTGGCACGGCGCTGCGGCCTGTAGTAACCGCAGATATCAAACCTGCCGGAGTCAAGGCAATGACCCAGCGATTGGGTCAATCGCTTCCGGTGGGAAATGAGGGCGCCGGTATCGTCGTGGGCGCTGGAGATTCCCCGGATGCTCGCGCGCTGCTGGGTAAAACGGTGGCCGTGCGCGGCGGAGCCATGTATTCGCAATACCGCAACATAGCCGCGGACCAATGTCTGGTGCTGCCTGACGGTGTAACGAGTGTTGAGGGCGCCTCGGCGTTCATCAATCCGATGACCGCGCTCGGCATGATGGACACCATGCGTAGCGAAGGTCACACCGCACTCGTCAATACCGCGGCGGCTTCCAATCTCGGCCAGATGCTCAATCGCCTCTGCATTGAAGAGCAGGTCGCGCTCGTGAATATTGTGCGCGACGCATCGCAGGAACGGCTATTGCGCGATTCGGGCGCCGCCTACGTGTGCAACTCGCGCGCCGAGGATTTTTGGCAACAGTTGACCGAGGCATTGGTGGCAACCGGCGCCACCATTGCCTTCGATGCCACGGGTGGCGGGTCGCTCGCGAGTGACATACTCAACGCAATGGAGGCCGCGGCCGGTCGGCGCCCCGGGACCTACAGTCGGTACGGGTCCACCGTCCACAAGCAGGTCTACCTCTACGGCAACCTCGATCCGCGCCCCACGGTCATCGACCGGGATGCTGGAATGGCGTGGTCTGTCGGGGGTTGGTTGGTTAGTAACTTCATGCAAAAGTGTGAACCAGCGAAATTCAAGGCATTGAAGCTGCGCATTGCGCAGGGAATCAAAACAACTTTCGCTAGCCACTACGCGAAGCAGCTTGCGTTGCGGGACGTGCTTGCGCTCGACATGATCGCGGAGTACCAATTGAAAGCGACGGGACAGAAATTCCTGGTTGCCCCGAATGTTTCCAGAGCGCTGTGATGACTATGCTGTGATGGGCTAAAATGCCGGCGCAGCGCCCGCAATTAATGGTCCAACGGAAGTTGCCTCGATCGGAACGGAGCTTAGCGAATGAGTAAGGGTTCGGCGCTATCGGTGCTGCTGCTCGGCTTTGCGGCGACCGCGGTTCATGCCGATGGCAATCTCGGCGACATGTTTTCATTCAGCGGCTTCGGCACCGTGGGCGTCACGCGAACCAACACGGATGCCGCAGAATATGTTCCCGGCGGCCAGGTATACGGGGCGACCCGACGGCCCGACTTCAAACTTGCCAGCAATCTGGGCCTGCAAGAAACCGTGACGCCCACCGAATGGCTGTCGGCAACCGTCCAAGGCCTCGCACAGCAGCGTTTTCGCGACACAGTCGAACCGAAGATTCAGTGGGCATTCGTCAAGGTGAAGCCGCTCGCTGGCTTGAGCATCCGCGCCGGCCAATTGGCTCTCCCCACGTTTTTGATCTCGGATTCGCGCTCGATCGGTTTTGTCAACAATTGGATCATCGCGCCGAATCAAGTGTACGCGCAGGCAACATTCGATACCTACAAAGGCGCCGACGTTGCCTATCAGTACTCGATGGCCTCATCGAGCGTAACGCTGAGCGCCCTGGCCGGACACACGAGAAGCCAATTGGGCGCGATGGCGACGCTCTACGGGCACACCCTTCGCGGCTACAACGCAAGCTGGGATGGCGCCCTCGGCACCGTGCGCCTCAGCCACGTCCAAACCCAGGTGGATGTGTTCATCGCCGGCCGCCTGCTGGCAAGCCAGGCCTATACCTTCAACAGCATCGGCGGGACCCTGGACCATGACAATGTGGTGCTTCAGGGAGAATTTATCGAAAGACGAGTCGCGGGCGAGGGAGCCTCCAATTTGAACGGCTGGTACGTGCTCGGTGGCTACCGTGCGGGCAATTGGCTGCCGTACGGCATTTATGCCCGAGGTCGAAGACCCGCGGCAATCGCTTTATTTCCTGGCTTCGCCGCCGCCATCCCACTGAGCGAATTGAGCGACGGCACCATCAGCGTAGGGTTGCGCGCGGATTTGCTCAAATCCGTGGATTTCAAGCTCCAATTCGATCATGTGCACGACTCGATCAGTGCCATTCCATTCACCAATGTCAAACCCGGATTTGGCAACAGTATGAATGTCATCAGCGTCGCGGTCGACTTCGTGTTTTGAAGCGCTAACGAGGGCGCATAGGGTCCGGCCATTTCACCGGCATTTCAATGTCCAGTCCGGCCCGCTCGTAGCCGCGGCGAAAATCGACGACATGCCGGTGCATCCAAGTGCGGGCTTCTTGCGCGTCATGACTTTTAAGGGCCGCGAGAATGGCTTCGTGCGCTTGTAGCAGTCGTGGCGCGGCGGCCGGCCGCTGCAACACCGGCAGAAATGCCGGATACAGGAGTTGCCCGATCGGCGCCCGACAAAGCTGCAGCACGCGATTGCGCGAAGCGCGCGCAATGATATCCAGAAATTCCATGTCCAGCATGACCAGGTTTTCCGGATCCGCCGAGGCGCGGCTCGCCGCGAGATTCGCATCGAGTTCGGCCAATTCGCTTGCCGTGGCGAGTGTTGCCGCGGCTTCGGCCGCCGCAGGTTCGAGGAGCAGCATGGTTTCCCATAGTTCTCGAAAAGTGATCTCTTGCAACACGATTGCAGCGCGCATGCGGGAGGCAACCTGAGGTGCAGCCGGCGCATTGACCAGAAGCTGCTTGCCGCCCGGCTGCCGCTTGAGGAGCCCTTCTTGCTCCAGCACTCGGATGACTTCGCGGATCGTGGAGCGGTGCACACCGAAAGCATCGGCAAGCGCAAACTCGCCCGGCAAGGCTGAGCCGACCGGCCATTCCCCGCCAAGTATTTTATCCTCGATCAAACGAGTTACGGCCTGACGGGCAAGTTCCGTCCTCACCGGTATGACATTCAGCGGCAAACTCTTACTCATAGCCCTCCTTCGGCATGACCCAGCTTGAGTGTAGGGCACTCATAGCGGGCTTTATTGTCAATATCGTTGACTAATTTGCTAATGCGTTCTAGCCTCCACCTTACTTAACCCCAGTGCAAGGAACAATACAAATGGGCGCTTCAGAAAGCGCAGCATACGCGGCGCAGATGGCTGCCCGGGTGGAGATATTCATCCGCCAGACCGTCATTCCCTATGAAAGCGATATCCGCAGCAGGAATCGCCATGGGCCAACCGATACGCTGATTGTGGAATTGCGAGAAAAGGCGCGTGCCGCCGGAATCTTGACACCTCATATCCTGCCCGACGGCAGGCATCTGAGCCAGCGCGCGACGGCGCTGGTGCTGAAGAAGACCGGACTGTCGCCTTTGGGGCCGCTCGCGTGCAACACCATGGCGCCGGATGAAGGCAATATGTACTTGCTCGGCAAGGTGGCCACGGCCGAGCAGAAGCACCGATTCCTCGAGCCGCTAATCTCCGGGAAGGCCCGCTCGGCGTTTTTCATGACTGAGCCCGCGGCGGAAAATGGTGCCGGTTCCGATCCGTCAATGATGCGCACGACCGCGTGTCAGGAGGGAGATCATTGGATCATCAACGGCCGCAAGACTTTCATTACCGGCGCCGATGGAGCAAAAGTCGGGATTGTCATGGCGAAGTCGGAACAGGGCGCCTGCATGTTTCTCGTCGATCTCCCCAACCCGGCCATTCGAATTGAACGTGTTCTCGACAGCATCGACAGCTCGATGCCCGGCGGACATGCCCTCGTCAGCATAGAGAATCTTCGAGTGTCTGCCGATCAGATGCTCGGCAACAGCGGCGAGGGCTTCAAATATGCACAGGTCCGGTTGAGCCCGGCGCGCTTATCGCATTGTATGCGCTGGCATGGGGCGGCCACGCGGGCGCAGGAAATAGCAACCGATTATGTTTGCAAGCGCGAAGCGTTCGGCAAGTTGCTGATCGACCATGAGGGGGTGGGCTTCCAGTTGGCCGACAATCTCATCGATCTGAAGCAGGCGGAGCTAATGATAGATTGGTGCGCCGATGTCCTGGATAGCGGCTCAATCGGCACTTCTGAAAGTTCCATGACCAAGGTTGCGGTCTCGGATGCTCTGTTCAGAGTGGCGGACCGCTGTGTGCAGGTGATGGGCGCCACCGGAGTCAGCGGTGACACCATCGTCGAACAGGTGTTTCGGGAAATCCGCGCTTTTCGAATTTATGACGGCCCGACGGAAGTGCACAAATGGTCGCTCGCAAAGCAGATCAAACGCCAGTTCCTTCAAAGCCGCAATTGAGCGCAACCAGACCGTTGCCAACGAGAAACAACATGACAGCAAGGAACTAAAGATGGCGGAAGCTTACATCGTTGAGGCGCTGCGCAGCGCCGGGGGACGCCGTGGCGGCAAGCTCGCTGGTTGGCACCCTGCCGACCTCGCGGGCGAAGTGCTGAATGCTCTGGCTGCGCGCACGGGCATCGACCCCGCGGCGATCGAAGATGTCATCATGGGCTGCGTCATGCAGGGTGGTGAGCAATCCAACCATGTCGGTCGCATGGCGGTGCTTGCCTCGAAACTCCCCGAGAGCGTGCCGGCTGTCACCATCGACCGCCAATGCGGATCCTCGCAACAGGCGATTCAGTTCGCCGCGCAGGCCGTCATGTCGGGAACTCAGGACGTGGTCATCGCGGCGGGCGTCGAGAGCATGACGCGCGTGCCGATGTCCTCCACGGCCGCTCTGTACGCCAAAGCGGCAATAGGCGTCGGGCCCGTGAGCGCGCGCGTGCGCAAACGCTTTGGCATACAGGAGTTCAGTCAGTTCACCGGTGCGCAGATGATGGCCGACAAGTATGGTTTTCGCCGCTCCGACCTTGATGCATTTGCGCTGCAAAGCCACCAACGCGCGGCGGCGGCCACCAGAAGCGGCGCGTTCGAGGCTGAGATCGTGCCGATCGAAGTCGAGACGTCGGAGGGGCCGATGCTGCATCGAACCGATGAAGGCATCCGTTACGATGCGTCACTCGAATCGATCGCTGCGGTGAAACTGTTGAAGGAAGGCGGCGCGATCAGTGCCGCCAGCGCGAGTCAGATCTGCGACGGCGCCGCGGCGGTCCTCATCGTCAACGAGCGCGCCTTGAAGACACATGCTCTCACCCCTCTTGCGCGTATTCACAATCTGACCGTCACCGCCGGCGATCCGGTGATCATGCTCGAGGAGCCGATTGCGGCGACGCGCCGCGCTTTGGCAAAGAGCGGCTTGAACATCGATGACATCGACCTCTATGAGGTGAATGAGGCCTTTGCGCCCGTGCCCCTCGCATGGTTGCGCGAGATCGGTGCCGACCCGGCTAAACTCAACGTGAACGGCGGCGCAATCGCTCTCGGTCATCCGCTCGGCGCGAGCGGTGCAAAGCTGATGGCGACGCTGGTCCATGCGCTCAAAACCCGGGGGCGGCGCTACGGCTTGCAGACCATGTGCGAGGGCGGCGGCATCGCCAACGTGACTATCGTCGAGGCGTTGTGAGCGCGTCGCGTAATGCTCTTCAACCGCTACGAGAGCCGTTCAGACGAGAAATGCATTGGGCGGCAGCCCCAACATGCTGCGTCCATACAACTCGTTTGCCGTATCGATATCGAACACGACATGGGTGCCGATGACGTTCACATCGCGCCACGCGCGCTGCAGCGGGCTCGCCAGCCCATGGGCGCTCGAACCCGCCGACTCGCACAGAATCTGCGTTGCCTGACGGCACAGGTCGACAGCATAGGCAAGCGTGGCGCGCGCGCGGATACGATGCGAGATCTGCTCCGGCTCTTCGATTTCATTCATCACTAACAGATCGCGAGCGACGCCAACGACGAGGCTAGTTGCGCTCTGCGTCATGAGTTCGGCGCGGGCCAGCCTGCTTTGCGCCGCCGGTCGCTGGGCCTGGCTGGTCTGCTGTCCCATTTTTACATGCGCGGCGAGCTTTTCGCGATACGCGCTGATTGCGATGCGCGCCGCCCCCAGCGCGGCAATCGACGCCGTCAAGGCCAGGAAGGGCAACGCCGGTATTCTATAGATCGGGCTGTCATGCAAAGGCGAGCCATGGGGGCGGCCTCGCTGCATGGGCGCCAATGGAATGGCGTGATGCTCCGGTATGATCAGCTCCTTGACGACAATATCGTTGCTGCCGGTGCCGATCATGCCGTCCACATGCCAGGTGTCCAGCACCGTCGCCTGCTCGGCGCGCAACAGCACGATGCCGGGCTGGGAGCCTTCGGCAAACTCGGTCATCGCACTTGCCAGGATCCAATCGGCGTGCATGACACCCGTGCCCCAGCGCCAATGGCCGGTGACGCGGTATCCGTGGGGTACCTTGCTCGCAACCCCTGGTGGGGAAGCGGGGAAGGGGGCGACGATATAAGGGAAGGCTCCGCCCCAAATTTCATCTTGAGTTTGCTCCGGAAAGTGCGCGAGGATCCAATTGTGTTCGGCGCAGAAGGTTGCAACCCAAGCGGTTGACGGACAACTTTCTGCGAGCGGCAGGCTCGCGGCCACGAAGTCCTCGGGTGTGGTTTCCATGCCGCCGTATTTTTTGGGCACGAACTGGTAAAAGAATCCGGATTTTCGAATGGCGTTCCAGACTGCATCTACGGGGCGGCGCAATTCTTCCGCCTCCCGCGCGTGCCGGGCTGCGAGGGGCGCCAAGGCAAGCATGCGATCCTTAAGAGTCGTGGGCGTCAACTGGGCGAGTTCTTTCTTAGAGAGCCAATCCCCACCGCTCGGAATCCGCCGATCGGCCAATAAAACAGTGCTGGTGCTCGTATCCATAGGGTTTTCCTTAGCTTCCTTCGGTTGGGTATGCTTCGCCTTTCACAAAAGCGCTTCGGTCGGCTTAATTGTCAATTTCGTTTACAATATAGGAATGCGCCTGTTGCGAGACATTGTCAAGTATCTTGACGGAATAAGCCGGGTGCCGGGCGGGCCGCGGTGACACGCCCGATGCCGAGTCGGCTCATTTTCATGGACCTATTGGGCGCCGTTTATTGGTTCGACGAGGCCTTGCAGGAGCAACTGAGTGCGCGGGGTTGGACGCGGCTGACGCGGGCGCAATCGCTGGTGTTGTTGAATATCGCGATCGGAATCCAGCGTGCCAGTGAAATAGCCAAGAATATTGGTGTAAGTCGTCAGGCGATGAGCCAGATGTTGGCGGAGATGCAGACCCGTGAACTCATCGCAATCGAGGCTGATCCGACCGATCGACGTGCCCAGTTGGTGGTCTTCAGCGGAACGTCGGCGGCGATCAGGGATGACGCGGTGCAAATCTTGAGCGCCCTGGAAGCCGAACTCTCCAAACGAATTGGTACTAGAAAATTCCTCGGGTTACGCGAAGCTCTCGCCGCCGATTGGGGAGCGAGCGGCGGGAACCTCTCCGTCCGCCGCTCGAGGCATGGCAAGCCCGGCTGATACCTACCTGCGCGCTGCGCGGTGGATTTGCCAAGCGCATCAATATGTCGGACAATCCGACAGAAATCGGCCTTGAGAACGGCCGCGCATTTCGATCCGGGGGTAGACGCGTGGATCCTGGGGATTTTTCTGGCAAAACAGTGCTCGTGGTTGGTGGGTCCAGCGGGATTGGCAATGGGATCGCTCAGAGCTTTCGCGAGAGGTATGCGCAGGTCCACGTCTGGGGTACGCGTGCGCGCGCCGCCGACTATGATGAGGCGGAGGGCTCGGAACTGTCCGGCCTCACTTACGCCCGGGTCGATCTCGCGGATCGCGACGCCATCGCTCGGCAAATCGACAGCTTTGACACGCTCGATATACTCGTCCTCTCGCAAGGGGCGGTGGTGTTTGGCAAAGGCGAGTTCCAGCGTGAGGGGTGGGACCACGTCATGGCGGTCAATCTCGACAGCGTGATGGCCTGTGCAACCGGCTTTCGCTCAAAGCTCGCCGCGGCCAACGGCGCGATCCTCGTCATCAGCTCGATCTCCGGTTTTCAAGCGAATATCGGCAATCCCGCCTATAGCGCCTCCAAAGCGGCTGCAATCAGTGTGACGCGGACTCTGGCGAAGGCGTGGGCGAGTGAAGGAATCCGCGTCAACGGCATTGCCCCCGGCTTCGTCGATACGAAATTCACCAAGGTGATCATGGAAAATTCGCGCCGTCGCGAAGCGCTGTTAGCCGGTATACCCTTGGGCAGATTCGGGCTGCCGGCCGATATGGCGCATGCGGCGTTGTTTTTGTGTTCGCCCCTGGCAGCCTATATCACGGGACACACCCTCGTCGTGGATGGAGGGGCCACGCTGTTTTGATGACCCGCTCCGAGGTGGTTGAGTGGATTAGTGGATGTTGCGTTCCTTCCCCGCCCAGTAAGGCTCGCGCAGAATGCGTTTCAATACCTTGCCGTTCGCATTGCGCGGCAGCGCCGTGACGAAATCGATCGATTTCGGTACTTTGAATCCCGCCAACCGCGTGCGGGCGTAGCCTAATAGATCGTCCACGGCGATCTCGACGCCGGATTTGCCGACAATGACGGCCTTGACAGCCTCACCCCACCGATCATCGGGTACACCGATCACGGCTACTTCGTCGACGGCCGCGTGACTCGCGAAAACAGCCTCGACTTCAGCGGGATACACGTTCTCACCGCCCGAGACGATCATGTCCTTGATCCGGTCCTGCAAAAACAAATAGCCATCGGCATCCAGATGGCCCGCATCTCCGGTCCGCAACCAACCTTGGTTATCGATGGTTTGGGCGGTCTCTTGCGGTAGGTTCCAGTAGCCTGTCATGGCTTTGACTGAGCGGGTGATGATTTCCCCGACCACGCCTGCTGCGACCACTCTGCCCTGGGGATCAACGACGCGCAGCTCCACTCCCGGCAGAGCCTTGCCCGCCGAGTGCATGCGGGGTGTTCCAGCCGTATCATGATCGTGCTCCTCCAGGGCGACGAAGGTGCCCGCGGTCTCCGTCATTCCGTAATGCTGTACGAACTTCACGCCCATCACCGCCTTCGCCGCTCGCAGCAGCGGCAGCTGAATCGGCGATCCGCCATAAATTAGGTGAACGATGCGGCTGTAGTCGACCGTTGCGGCGTGAGGATCCTGCAGCATGATTCGAATGGCGGCCGGTACCAGAAACAATTTGCTGATGCGCTCGCGTTCGATGAAGCCGAGCACTGCGCCGGGATCGAATTCACGGGCGATAAAGGCAGTCGCCCCGTCATACAGGGTCCTCGCGCCAAAGCCGGACCCGCCGATGTGTCCCACCGGCATGGCCACCAGTGCAATATCGTCTTTCTGCCAGCGTTCCCACTCAACACCGTTGGCACGGCAGTGCTCTATCAGCCCATACAAATTGCGGCTCGTCAGCATTGCGCCTTTGGGGCGCCCCGTGGTTCCTGAGGTATACAACTGCAGCAGCACGCAGTCTGGGCTCGCCGGCAAAAGAAGGTCGGCGTCGGAGTAGTGGCCAAGCCACTCGGCAAAGCCCGCCCCCCCGGCGGCGTGTTCCATGGGGATGAGCCGCCGCACTTTCGGCATTTCCGCAGCTGCCTGCTGCGCCGTGGCGCGCTGCTCGTCGCCCACAAAAAGCAACTGTGAACCGATGTCGTTGACGATGTAAATGAGCTCGGGCGCCGTCAGCCGCCAACTGACCGGAACCGTGACCGCGCCAAGCTTCGCTGCGCCATAAAAAAGTGTGAAATAGTAATCGCTATTTTTGCCGTAATAGGCAATGCGGTCACCCGCACGGATGCCTTCCGCGAACAAAGCGGCCGCCACCTGATTGGTCTGCCGATCAAGCTCCGCGTAGCTCGTGTCGCGTCCTTCGAATCGCAGCGCCCGGCGTGCGGGCCGTTCGCGGCCCCACCGGCGCACTAGATCCGCCACGCTGGGGCAATTGGCATCGCCGCACGCAACCATCGTCATACCCCCGGTTTAGCAGCCTTGGCTGTTAGTACGCAAAGCCGCTCATGATTGTAGTATTGTCGGGCAGAACAGAGTGTAGTATTGTTGGTCAAATATGAAAAGCTCGTTGTCGGGGAGCGCGCCGGGCGCGTATTCGGTCAATGCGGCCGCTTCGCGTTATGTCCCATTTTCAACGCGCGACGGGCTGTTACTCACGTTGCTGGCGGCCGGACAAGCCATGATCGCGGCGGACTTCGCTCTCAGCAGTGTGGCCTTACCCTCGATCGAGCGCGAACTCGCCGTCGGACCAGAGATGGGGCAGTGGGCCATCACCGCTATGACGCTTGGTTTTGGCGGCTTCACTCTTGTCGGCGGCCGATTAGCGGACATTTACGGGCAGAAACACTGTCTCATCGCGGGTCTCGCTTGTTACACGGCCGGTGCTTTTGGCTGCGGTTTCGCAACGGTCATGAGTGCGTTGATTGCCTGCAGAGCATTGCAGGGCCTAGGTGCGGCCATCATGTTTCCGGCAACGTTGTCACTCATTTTTTGCACCTTTGCCGAGGGTCCGCGGCGCTTTCGCGCCCTCACGATCAGCATGGCGGCGCAATTCGTCGCCTCTCCCGTGGCCGTGGTGGCCGCGGGCAAACTGATCGGCGAACTTGGCTGGCGCGGCGCCTTTCTCGTCAACGCTCCGGTCGGCCTGGCATGCCTGTGTCTCGCCCTGTTTGTCGTCGCACCCCCCCCGGTGCGTGCGCCAGGCACGCAGACCATCGATCTGCCGGGCGCCATACTCTCGACCGCTGGCTTTGCTCTGCTGGTGTGGACAATCCCCACGCTCATGCAAAAGGGCACGACCGCCCCAGTTTCCGCCCTGGCAGGATTCGGAGGCAGCCTCGTACTCTTGGGCGGGTTCGTGATACTGCAGCGTTATCTCGAGGCGCCCCTCATCTCTGCCGAAATTCTGCGCAGTAAAAATTTCCTCGCTGCGGTAATGGTCGCCTCGCTGTTGATTGCTGCGATCGCGGCGCTATACAGCCTCGCTTTGATCTCGTTGCAGCAGGGACTGCACTTCTCGCCCCTCAAAGCTGGGATTGCGTTGCTGCCTTACGGCATCGTTTCGCTTGGGACCAGCCTGATGGCGCCGCGACTTGCGCCCCGTATCTTGGGCAACGCCCGTCTCAGCATGATCACCGCACTCATGGGCGTGGCGGGATGTCACTTATTGATATCCATGGCGCCCGCTTCACCAGAATCTTTGGGGTATCTGATGGCGGCGATCGTCATTGCGCCGATCGGCGGCATTCTCGGCATGAATCTTGCGATGAATGAGGCGTTGCGGTGTGTGCGCCCCGAACAGCAAGGCACCGCCTCCGCGTTGCTTTATGCGACATCGCAACTCATCGTCGCGATCAGCATCGCCTCGATGGCAAGCGCCGTCGACCAAGGAAGGGTCATCGGTAGCACGGCTTCTTTGGTCGCCTTTGCAGGTAGTTTTCGCATCGGGGCGGTCCTTTGCGCGCTCGGTATCGGTTTTAGCCTACTTGTCACCCGCGCGCCGCAACACGTTGCAGGTGCGCGGTAATGTCAGTCCTGGGTGTCCCCAAACCTGGCTTCATGGCCGAGGAAGATATCTCGATCTTCGAGACGATGGTGGCGCGTTTCTTGGAGGAACGTATTCGTCCCGCTGATCTCGAGCGCTGGCGCAACAACGGAATCGTCGACCGAGAACTGTGGTACGACGCCGGGCGCGCCGGCCTGCTCGGTCTATCGGTGGCGGCGAAGTATGGGGGCGCCGGGGGGGATTTTCGCCACGAGGCAGTATTGATCGAGCAACTCAGTCTGCGCGGCATCGAGGGCTGGGACATCTCTTTGCACAACGCCATCGTCGCGCCTTATATCGAGACCTATGGCACCGAAGACCAAAAGCAGCGATGGTTGCCGAAAATCGTCTCTGGCGAGATGGTCACAGCCATTGCCATGACCGAACCCGGGACCGGATCGGATCTTCAGAATATTCGGACCACGGCGCGGCGCAGCGGCGACCACTATATAGTCAACGGCCAAAAGACCTTCATCTCGAATGGCCAGTCGGCAAACCTAGTGGCCGTGGTCGCGAAGACTAATCCGGCGCTTCGCAGCAAAGGCATTTCGCTGCTGATGATCGAAACCGACGCCGCCCCTGGATTCGAGCGGGGACGGAATCTCGATAAGATCGGACGAGATTATGCGGATACGTCGGAGCTGTTCTTCAACGACGTTCGCGTGCCGGTCGCCAATCTGCTTGGCCCAGAGGAAGGGCAGGGCTTTGCTCAACTGACGCAAAAGCTGCCCCAGGAACGGCTGATCATTGCTCTGCATGGGATGGCCGCGATCGAGTATGCACTGGCGCTCACGATTGATTACGTCAAGCAGCGCCAGGCCTTCGGCCGACCCATCCTGGAATTCCAGAACACTCAATTCAAATTGGCCGAGTGCAAGACGCAAGCCACGGTCGCCCGCGTTTTCGTCAATCACTGCATCGAGCGGCTGCTGCGGGGCGAACTCGACAGCGCGACTGCATCGATGGCCAAGTATTGGGTCACGGATATCCAGGGCAAGATCACTGACGAGTGTCTGCAACTGCACGGCGGCTACGGGTACATGATGGAATACCCGATCGCGCAGGCCTATAAAGA
>JALYIW010000014.1 GCA_030775625.1 Pseudomonadota bacterium
CTGCTGGGCATCAATGCGCACATCATCGATTCCTTGGGCCAAGCGGGAGGACAATGTACCGAGCTTTATCCCGAGAAACCGATTTACGACATTCCGGCTTTGCCGATTTGCGGAGCGCAGGAGTTGATTGACCGGCTGCTCGCGCAAGCTAAGCCGTTCAATGCAACATTTCACCTGGGACAGGAAGTGACCGAAGTCAGGCCCATGGAAGACGGGAAGTTCCTGGTCGCCACCTCCGCCGGTACACGGTTGATTGCCGGGGCGGTGGTGATAGCGGCGGGCGTTGGGTCTTTTCAGCCGCGACGCTTGGGGCTGCCCGACGTTGAGGCATTGGAGGGAAAAAGTGTCCACTATCGCGTCAAATCCGCTGCGGATTTTCACGGACGCGATCTGTTGATCTGCGGCGGCGGCGACTCCGCCTTGGACTGGACGGTGGCGCTGTGCGAAAAGGCCCGCTCCTTGACTCTGATGCACCGGCGTGCGGAATTTCGCGCCGCTCCTGCGACGGTCGCACGCATGCGCGAGCTGGTGGCGGCAGGCAAAATGACCTTTCTGGAAGGCAGCCCCGTCGCCATCCGCAAGGCCGACGACAAGCTCGTGGGCGTGGATGTACACACCACCGATGGCCGTGACCTTCACGTTACCGCCGCCCATGTGTTGGCTTTTTACGGCCTGCATCCAAAGCTCGGACCCATCGCCGAATGGGGCATGGAATTGGAGAAAAAGGCGCTGAAAGTGGATACGGAAAAATTCCAAACCAGCGTGCGCGGAATTTTCGCCATCGGCGACATCAATACCTATCCGGGGAAGAAGAAATTGATTTTGAGCGGATTCCACGAGGCGGCACTCACCGCTTTTGCCATTCAACATCACTTGTTCCCCGAGAAACGCCAATTCTTGCAGTACACCACCACCAGTCCCATCATGCAGAAGCGGTTGGGCGTCGCAGGACCCGAGCCGCATTGAGACCCAATGAATCAACTTCTTGATGATTTGATCAAGGTCATGACGCTCGAACGGCTTGAGACGGATCTGTTCCGCGGTGAGAGCCGCGACATCGGCAGCCCCCAAGTATTCGGCGGCCAGGTCCTGGGCCAGGCGTTGGTGGCTGCAACGGCGACCGCCGACAGCCGCCTGGTGCATTCGCTGCACGCGTATTTCCTACGCCGCGGAGATTTCAATTCCCCTATAGTCTACGAAGTCGACCGCGCGCTCGACGGCAAGCATTTCTCCTCGCGGCGCGTCGTCGCGATTCAGCATGGGCGCCAGATTTTCAATATGTCGGCCTCGTTTCAATTGCCCGAAGAGGGGCTCGATCATCAAATCCCCATGCCGGAGGTGCCGGCACCGGCGAGCTTACCGGATATGGAATCATACTATCGCGAGACGGCGGCAATGTTGCCGCCGGCGATGCGCCGGGTGCTGGAACGGAAGCGCCCTTTCGAATTTCGTCCGGTCGACAAGCCAGAAGATCTGCACGGCGGGAAATCGGCACCGCTCAAGTATATTTGGTTTCGTGCCGTCGATTCGCTTCCCGACGATGAGGCGCTGCACCGCGCACTGTTGGCCTATGTGTCCGACTTTCATTTGTTGGACACTGCGTTGAGGCCGCACGGTCTCCCCATGGTCCGGCTCAAATCGGTGATTGCCAGCGTCGATCATGCGATGTGGTTTCATCGCAGCGTGCGTGTGGATGATTGGCTGCTCTATGCAACGGACAGTCCGAGCGCCTCCGGTGCGCGGGGATTCGCGCGGGGCAGCGTATTCGCGCGCGATGGACGTCTGGTGGCCAGCACCTCGCAAGAGGGATTGATTCGGATGATTTCCTGATGTTCAAGGCCCTGCTCATCATACTGCTCGTGGTCGGCGCACTGGTTGGCGGCCTATTGACCCTGCGCAACAGCGGTCGGGCGGGGATGCCGGACGCGGAGGTACTGCAACGGGCATCGAAGCGCGCGCGAGAGCAGGCGGCTGCCGAAAAGCAACAGCAAGACGATCAGCGATGACCCGCCCGCTCCTCGGGTGGCGCGGGGCGCGATGCCTCCCAGACCGTCCGCGGCATGACGAATAGGTGGCAGTCCCACCAGCGGTTCTTGGCGCGGCGGTACTTGCGAAACACCGCTTCCCAGCGCATGCCGATTTTCTCCAGGACGCGAATCGAGGCGCTGTTGTTGACATCGACCGTGGAGATCACACGATCAGCACGTAAGTCGAAGAATGCAGCGTCGATGAGCGCCAGCGAAATTTCCGTCGCGTACCCCTTGCCCCACGCGGGATGAGCCAACATATAGCCGAGATCGACGACGTGCGGTTCGACGAACGACAAGTCGCACGCGCCGATCAAGCGCCTTGATGCGGTTTCCTCGATGGCAAGTTCGAAGCGGGTGCGCGGGCGCTCGCGCTGCGATGCCAGCAATCCCTCGAGATACTCCGTTGTGCTGTCCGCATCGCGGGGCCCGAAGAACAGGTACCGAGTGACGCGCGGATCCGACGAATAGCTGAGTACGGCGTCAAAATCCGCTTTGACGAATTCACGCAAATTCAGGCGCTCAGTGCCAACCGGTAGGGTCAGCGCGCGCAAGCTCAAGCCAGGACTTTGCCGGGATTCAAAATACCCTTCGGATCGAGTGCGCGTTTCAATTCGCGCATCACCGAGAGTTCCACTGGGTCGGCTCGACGGGCGAATTCAACGGCCTTTAGGCGCCCGATTCCATGCTCCGCGCTGATGCTGCCACCGAGACTTTCCACGAGATCAAAGATCGCCAGTTCGAGCACCGGCCCCCGCGCCATGAAGCTCTTTATGTCGGCGCCCGGCTTTAGGCTCACGTTAAAGTGTAGATTGCCGTCACCCGCGTGGCCGTAGGAAACGACATCCCCTTCCGGGGCCAGCTGTCGTACGAGTGCCGAGCCCTTCTCGATGAGGATCGGAATTGCCGACACCGGCACGGACACATCGTGCTTGAGGCTCGCGCCATGCCGGCGCTGCGCCTCAGGTACCGATTCACGCAATTTCCACATGGCTTGCGATTGCGCCAGCGAATTGGCGAGCATGGCGTCCTGGATCGTGCCGGCGCTTGCGGCCTGTTCCAAGGCGACGGTCAACAGGGAGGTCAAATCCTGTTGCGGATTCGGCGACGTGAGTTCGACGAGCAGATACCAGGGCGTATTTTGGCTCAAGGGATCGGTCACGCCCACGACATGCTGTACGGTGAGTTGCACCGCCAAGCGGGGCATGAGCTCGAAGGAAGTCACCTGGTCGCCGACGGCCGTGCGCAGATAGGCGAGCAATTCCAGGGCGTGTTGCGGGGAGTCGATGCCCACCAGCGCCGTCGCGGTGTCGGCTGGCAGGGGAAACAGCTTGAGAGACGCGGCGCTGATGATGCCGAGCGTCCCTTCGGCGCCCACGAATATGGATTTGACGTCGTAACCGGTGTTGTCCTTGCGCAGACTCTTTAAACCCGCCACTACTCGACCATCAGCCAGGACGACTTCCAGCCCCAACACCAGATCACGCATCATGCCGTAGCGCAGCACCGCGGTACCGCCGGCGTTGGTCGAGAGATTGCCGCCGATCTGCGCCGTGCCTTCGGAACCCAAACTCAACGGAAACAAGCGGTGGGCGTCGCGCGCTACTGATTGCGCGGCGGCCAGGGTGCAACCAGCTTCGAGAATCATGGAATAGTTCGCCGCATCCACATGCCTGACGCGGTTGAGTCGACGCATGGATATCACTATTTGCGCACCGCTTTCATCGGGGGTCGCGCCGCCGCAATAGCTGGTGTTCCCGCCGTGCGGCACCAACGCCACCTCATCGCGATTGCAGATTCGCAGAATCTGCGAGATTTGCGCAACATTCGCCGGTAGCAGCACCAGCGGCGTGGCGCCGTGGTAGAGACTACGAAAGTCGCTCAGAAAAGGCGCCGCATCGTCCGCTGACTCGAGCCAAGCGCCGTTGCCGACGACAGCCTTCAGTTCGCCGAGGGCCGTCGGGCTAGGAGCGCGAGGCATTGGCGGTGGCGATGGCCGCTCGGCGCGAACGAGGCTTGGTAAAGAGCATTTGCACGTCGCCGAGCTGACGCTCTTCGAAACCGCCTTCGCAGTAGCACAGGTAATACTCCCACATCCGCAAGAAAGTATCCGGGTAGCCTTGTGAGCGCACGTCGGCGGACCTCGCCAGCAACCGTTCCCGCCACAGCTTAAGGGTGCGGGCGTAGTGAGGACCGATATCTTCCATGTGAAACAGCTTCAGATCGGTGACTCGCGCCACCGAGTCGATCAATGCCTGTACGGACGGGATGAAGCTGCCGGGAAAGATGAATCGTTTGATGAAATCCACCGAGCGTCTGGCCTGATCGTAAAATTGGTCGCGTATCGTAATGGCCTGCAGCAGCATGGCTCCGCTGGGACGGAGCAGAGCGCCGCATTGCCGGAAATATGTATCGAGGTACTGGTGTCCCACGGCCTCTATCATTTCGATCGAAACGAGGGCGTCGTATTCACCGCGCAAATCCCGATAGTCCTCGAGCAATAGCGTAACACGATCGCCCAGCTCGGCGCGGGCCACGCGTTCTAGAGCGAACTCGTACTGTGCTCGGGATATGGTGGTAGTCGTCACATGGCATCCATAGTGCCGCGCCGCGTGAACGGCGAATCCACCCCAGCCGGTGCCGATCTCGAGCAGGCGCTGGCCCGGTTTTAGGTCGAGTTTGGTGCATACGGCGTCGAACTTGGCGGTCGAGGCCTCGAGCAAGGTTGCTTGCGGGCCGGCAAATATGCCGCAGGAATAGGCCATGGTTTCGTCTAAGAACAATTCGAAAAATTCATTGCCCAAATCGTAGTGAGCGGCGATATTGCGCCGGCTGCCGGACTTGTCGTTGCGATTGAGCCAATGCGCAAAATCGAGCAAAGGCGCCCTTGAGCGTGACCATCCGGAATCGACGTCGTTCATCAGATGACGATTGATCACCATGAGGCGCACCAGCCCCGTGAGATTGTCGCATTGCCAATAGCCGTTGATATATGCCTCCCCTGCCCCGACGGTACCAGCGAAGACCACGTCGGAATAGAACTGGGGGGTGGCGACGCGAATGGTCACGTCGAATGGCCCGCTTTTGGTCACCGCTCCGAAGCTCTCATCGACGTCGGAATCGATCAACCGCAGGCGGCCATCGCGGATCTTTCGCAGCTGGGCGAGCAATAATCTCTTCGCCAATTTAGTCAATGCGGACACGCGGTCTGCGGAATTCTCGGCTGCGTGCACCGGAATGATGTTTTGTTTCACGACCGTTCCGTCTCGGCAGTCATACGCCGAGGATGCCCGTAAACGGGGGTGCCCTTCAACCAAAGTTGCATGGCCTGCCAGTGAATGGCGGTGATGACCTTGAGAGTCATGAGCGGGAATGAGCAGAGGGTCCGCACCAGGGCCCATGGGGTGAGCG
>JALYIW010000015.1 GCA_030775625.1 Pseudomonadota bacterium
AGGCCCGCCGCCAGCCCGATTTCTTCGTGGCTGGGGCCCCGACCCGAGCGCAAGTTCCCGGGCAGCGTTTCGGCGAGACGCCGCACGAACTCAACGCGCACCAGGGATTCGAGCTCGGTGCTGTTGACGCCAATGCGGACACAAATATCGATGATCGGATCGAGCGCCGCCGCTAAGACTTCGGCGCGCTCAAAGCGATCTTTAGACTGGGCCAAGCGATGGCTCCCGACGCGCGACCACGGGCCGATTGCCACGCCAATGGCAGCGCGCTACTACCTTTATGACATATTGCAAAATACACTGTCTCCGCACACTTTGGGCACTTTTCTAATGCTCAGACTGGTTGTCGAAAATTCATTACACAAAGCTTGTCGGTTTAGGAGACACTTTGTCTGGGTCGGTACGGTACCAATCACGCGAATGCAAGTCTATAAGGTAGTATTTGCAGTGAGCGCGCGGTCGCAAAATGGGCCGTTTTGGGGATAAATTGAGGTGCGCCGGCAGGGCATTTTCCACGATGATGGACCTCCATGGCTAAAGGAATACCAACCCTTAAAAGACGGCCTCGCCGGGCCTCCGGCGTCATGGGTCCCCCGACCGATCGGGCGCTGATGCTGAAGCTCGCCATCGAGATGAACCACATCGCGCAGGATGTTTTCCTCAAATTGGGGGTCTCGCCCGAGGAACAGCGCACGGCGGCGCTGCGCGCTCGCAAGACCAAAAGCCGGTTGCGGCCAAGTGCGCGATTAATGGCGGCCATCACCGGTACCGGGGACGTGCTGTCCACGTGGCGCCGTGATAAGCGCTACCGGGGCAGCGACGGCAGCCCGCGAGTGCTCCCCATCCGGGGCAAAGGCGCCACGTTGGAGACATTGGTGCGCAAATGTGTGCCGGAAATGCCGCTCGAGGAGGTGCTTGCCTTCATCTGTAGCCACGGCGAGGCAACTCTGTACAAGGGAGATCGGGTGGCGCTATTGGGGAGTGCTGCCATCCTCACCCGAAGAACGCCGGAGATGACGCTGGCGTGGATGCTGACGCAGTTTCGGCATGTTGCGGACACGACCCTGCACAATGCGGCGATTCCGGCTCATCAGGTGAAAGGGGTCGGCCTCTTCCAACGGCAAGTCGCGGGCTGGCTATCGGAGAGGAACTTCCGACTTTACGCGAAGGAGGTGTTTCCGCAGTTGCAGGAACTCTGTGCTCAATTGGAAGCGGGACTCTCCATCGATCGTCGTGCGAAGCCTAGGGCCAATCGCAAGGAATGTGGGGTTGGGCTATTTGTGTATCAGGACTCGGGAAGCATAGGGTAGCCAGGCACGTGAGGAGACTGCATGGCCAAGGCTAAACGAAAGACTCCGCGAGCGGCCGTCAAGCGCCGTGCCGCGGCGGCGCTGAGCGCGCCCGCGGATCGCACGCTGATCGTCGAGCTTCTGAAGGAGATGCATCATCTCGTTCTCGACGCCGCCGCAGAAATCGGCGTGTCAGCCAAGGATCGCAAGCGCGCGATGAAGCTTGCGGCCAAAGACTCGAGCCGCACTCGTCCCAGCGAGCGCACCATGAAGGCCAACTATGGCATTGCTGGGTTGCTCAACCGGTGGCGCAATGACAAGCGCTTTCAGCGGCCCGATGGCACGCCACGGGTGTTATCCATCCGCGGCAAGGGCGCGACATTCGAGACCTTGGCGCGCAAGTTCGTGCCGCAATTGACGGTGAACGAACTCGCCGACATGGTCTGCGAGAATGCCGAGGTCACCCGCTTGAAGGGGAAGAAGATCGCCCTCGTCGGCAGCCCGGTGATGATGACGCCGAAAACACCGGAAATTACCTTGGCGTCGTTGACGCTGCGGCTGCGCCGCCTGACCAGCACCATCGTGCATAACGCCTCGATTCCATCCAGATTCAACCCAACCGGGCGTTTTGAGCGGATCGTGACCGGCGAGCTTTCCGACAGCGAGTTCCGCGAATTTGCCCAAAGCGTCCGGCAACCGATGCAAGATCTGTGTGATCGAGTCGATGCGGGGATTGGACAGCCGAGGCAGTCGCGCAAGGCGCGTGGGAAAGGTAAGACCTGTGGCATCGGCCTGTATGTCTTCCGAGACGACGGCGACATCGGCTAAGGCGCCCCCGGGAATCCCATGCCGAATCGCATTCGCACCAAAAGACCCATCCGCTTCCGCAATCGCGGCGACTCTCCGCTGGCGCCCGCCACGCCCGGCAACCGCGAGCTGTTGCTTAAGCTCGCGCAGGAATTGCAGCAGATGACCATCGAGTCGATGGAAGGCCTCGGCGTATCACGCAAGGAGCAAATGGTCACCTACCGACGCGCCTCGAAGGGGGTCGGCAGCAAGGACCGTCCGAGTACGCGGCTGATGGACAGAATTTCTGCCATCGCGGACCTGCTCAGCAGCTGGCGGCGCGATAAGCGCTATGTCCAAGCGGACGGCTCGCCTCGTGTACTGCCCATCCACGGCAAGGGCGCAAGCTTGGAGACCTTGGCGCGGAAATTTGTGCCGGAGATGTCGGTGAGCGAGGTCCTCGCCGCGATTACCCGCCACGGCGAGGCCACCACCTATCGGGGCAACCAAGTCGTTCTGGTGGGGGGAAGCGTGCTGCTTACGCCCAAGACGGCGGAAATGGCGTTGGCGTTGTTGGTGAACCGGATCGGGCGGGTCTCTAAAACGTTGTTGCACAACGTGTCGCTGCCTGAGGGGAGCAAGGAACATGCCCGCTTCGAACGCCACGTGTTCGGCGTGTTGTCGGAGCGCGAATTCAATGAATATGCGCGGGTGATGCGTACCCAATTGCAAGACCTCTGCGATCGCGGCGAATCAGGCTTGGAGCTGGCAGCTGATAAAAAGGGGCGCAAGCGCAAGGCCTGCGGGATTGGCATTTTTGTCTTCCGCGACGATTAGCAATTTCGTAACCACTCGCGGCGCGCCAGTCCCACCGCC
>JALYIW010000016.1 GCA_030775625.1 Pseudomonadota bacterium
AAGGTCGATGTCACGCGTTTCGATCTTGAGGATCCGGCGGCAGTCGCCCGCCTGGCCGACCCCATGCTGGCGTTGGGCGGCCTCCGGGGGTTGGTGATACTCGATGAGGTGCAGAACCGTCCGGAACTGTTCCCGAGCCTAAGAGTGCTTGCGGACCGGCGTCCAGTGCGAGCGCGGTTCCTCGTGCTGGGAAGCGCCTCGCCGCAGTTACTGCGCCAGAGTTCCGAATCGCTGGCCGGCCGCATTGCCTACCATCTCCTGCCGGGGCTGGGGCTTGCGGAGGTACCGGACAAGCAGTGGAACAGGCTGTGGCTGCGGGGCGGTTTCCCGCACGCCTTCCTGGTGCGCTCGGAAGCCGCATGTTTCGAGTGGTTGGAACAATTCCTGCGTACGTTTTTGGATCGAGAGCTGCCGCAATTCGGTATCTCGGCCGGTGCCCAGGCCATGCGCCGCTTCTGGTCCATGCTAGCGCACGGCCATGGGCAGGTGTGGAATGCCTCGGAGATCGGGCGCTCCATGGGTCTCTCGGATACTACGGTGCGGAGCTACCTGGACAAAATGACGGATGCATACGTGATGCGCCAGCTGCAACCGTGGCACGAGAACCTTGGTAAGCGTCAGGTCAAGGCGCCGAAGATCTATGTTCGCGATACTGGCCTGCTACATGCTCTGCTCGACATCCGGAACGGGCGCCAGCTGGAGATGCATTCCAAGGTGGGTGCCTCCTGGGAGGGTTTCGTCATCGACCAAGTCATTCAGGCGTTGGATGCCGCGCCGCACGAGTGCTTTTTCTGGCGCACCCATGCCGGTGCGGAGCTGGACCTGCTAGTAGTACGTGGTGCGCGACGGGTTGGCGTCGAGGTGAAACGGACGACGGCGCCCGCGCTCACGCCATCGATGAGATCGGCCATGGCGGACCTAAAACTCGGCCAGTTGTATGTGGTGCATGCGGGGGAGGCGACTTTTCCATTGGCGAAAAGAGTGCTTGCCGTTGCATTCGCCGACGTCTTGAAGGTGGTCGGGACCTCGAAGTAGGGTACCACTCGGCGCGGCATATCAAAGGGGTGTACACAGGAAGGCTAAGCTGCCTGCCGCAAGCCACTCATTGATGTTTCCAAGTACCGTGTCAGTTAGCCACGTTCGTAGTAATGGTGGATTGAGCACTGTGGAATCAACAATCCACAGATTCGTCTGTTCGGCAGGCATCGCGATTCTACTCGCCGGATGTGCTTATGACGGTATGTACACGCGCTTTCTAATTCCGCGTATAGCCGTCACCGAGGATCAGGCGGCAGTTTCGGACATCATGTGCGACGTTCTCAAGCCATTTGGATTCTCGCAGATGCGCTCACCGGCTCCGGGTCGGTTCACTTATGCAGGCACGGACCAGCGGACGAGAAATGTAACTGTTGTGCTTGACACTGCGGGATCGATGGATCCAAGGAACCCGAGAGTCGATCTAGGTATCCTCGTCCTCGATTCAAGCGGGTCGGAAGCCGCCAAATACCTCAGCTACAGCTTGGGGTTGGCTGCAGACCATTTGATTGACAACTCGATCCCGCTGCCGATTGGAATGAGTGTCGTTTGCATATCCGGCAACGATACAACGGCGCTCCTGTACTTTCGAACATCCTCGCGCCACTGGGCAGGTTCAATGATGTTATCCGCTGCGATGATACCTTCGTCGGACAGTTTTGGGTAGACCGCTTCAAGACAGGGGGTGTAAAGCTCCTTCCAGATATCGAGCAAAACGAAGTCGAATGGCCCGCTATCGGCATCGATCATTGTTACTGCGTCGCCGAGCCTGAAATCCACCACGTCCGAGATACCCGCCTTGTCGAGCATCGCGCGGGCATGCGCTTGCTTGTAGTCGGCAACCTCCATGGTGACCATTCGCCCGCCGACTTGCTTCACCGCATCGGCCAAGAACAGAGTGGAGTATCCATAACTCGTTCCTAATTCGAGCACTCTGGCAGGCCGCTTGGCAAGGATAAGACTGTGCAGGAACCAGCCAACCTCAGGTCCGACCGGCAGCAGGAACTCATCGCGGCGCGCGAACATCTTGCTGCCCAAGGCTGCTGCCTTCGCGCGCTCGTCAGTATTGCGCCGTTCGTACTCGGCGAAGATCGCAGCAACTGCCGGACTCGAAAAATGCATTGTGTCAATCCGGAAAGGGACAATCATTTCAGGCTACCAGGTGCCGGCACTGAAAGCCATGCTCGGAAGCATTAGGACGCCTGTTCTGCAAGCGCCTTGAGCGAGGCAAGGCCTGCCTCAAATTGTCTGCCAACCATTTTTTCCATGCTGAAAAAAATCATTATGAGGTTTTGCGCGTAATTCGCAGAACCGGTCATCGCCCAAGTTACCCTGGTGTTGGCGGACTGCGGCTCCAGTGTGAAATTGACCGTGTTATGCGCCTCCATGGGCTTTGAGAAATCGAGCTTCATCGTGACATGCTGCATCGGCGCCGAATCAGTAATTTCCATGCGCCCAACCCCTGCCTTCTTGCCGATCCAGCTGTACGCCGCTCCCTTACCCGACGTGACCGATTCGTACTGAATTTTCATCTCCGGATCCTGCTTGGCAAACGGGTTCCAGCGATTGAATCCCTGTAAATCATTGATGAGGGCAAAGACGCGGTCGGTCGGCGCCGCGATTACAGCGCTACGCGACAAAGCAAATGACTTCGACTTGAAGGCTGCGTAAATCAGTACAGCTGCGATGCCTATTGCGAGGACTAACAGAAGGGTGTTAACCATGGGAATCTCCGTGTTGAAGATTGAGTGTCTGCTTATGATCAAGCACGCGGCGGTGTCGTCGTTGAACTGACGTGAAATAGTCTACGAAAAGTTTGCTGCTGATCATCGCTCCCTGCGTTAGGCGACCTGTACGGCATGTCGATGCAGCTACCCTCAGAGGTTCGGTACGGGCTCGTCGGCTTTTGCGGCGCCTGTTTTCTCTGCACCACCTGCGGTCGATTGAAGCAGCTTGGCTGACATCGTGGCTCCTTCGAATCCGATCGAAGGACTGTACGCAGTGACCGTGAAACTCGAGATGATTCTGTCTGCATGCGGCAAGGTTTCGTTCGCGGTGACGTGATCTTCTATCACGATTGCCACGCCGCAGTGCTCGATTTGAAATTTGAATTCGTCTGGCGAAGTATTCATCGCAAGATTGAGCCTGACTGATTTCCCGCCGTCCCCTACGTTCAGGCCGGCGAATATGCCGCGACGATTGCACGGGTCGCCGACCTGAACGTCGCCAATGGCTTGAATCCGGAGCACCATGCGCCACCGTGGACGCAGCGCCGCATTTCTCGCAAAGCAGCAATATAGTCGCGCTTCAACACCCTGTAGGCTGCCGCACTTTCGCTGACTTCGACCTGATTCATTTTGCGTTGAGTTCCGTCAGCAAAGCCCGTTCTCCGTACACCTTGTCCAACGCCTCGCGAATGATCGCCGGATGCAAGGCGATGGCGCGGTTGTTCGAAACATCGAACGAATAGTGGCCCGCAATGGAGTGGATGTTACCATCGAACATAAGACCGACGATCCTGCCTTGCGTGTCAATCAACGGACTGCCCGAATTTCCGCCTACGATGTCGTTGTTCGTCGAAATGCAAAAAGGTGTATGCATGTCGAGTCGATCCCTGACCTTCATCCAACTGTCGGGAATTTTGAACGGTGGCGCGCCCGTTGCGCGCGCGAAAGCCTGATCCAAATACGTATACGGTTCAATGGTCGTGCCGTTTTCGACCCAACCTTGCAGCGTCCCGTAATTCAAGCGTAGGGTGAATGTGGCATCTGGGTATACATCGGTACCATAGGATTTGAAGCGGGCAGACGCAATCCTTTCGGACGCTGCCGCAATGGGCGCTTCCACTTGATCTTCGTATTGCCTGCGGAGCGCCCGGGCGTCAAGGTCCAGTGCTTTCGCAAGCAGGATCATTGGATCGCGGGAAGCGGCAATGGCGGCCTTGTTGCCCTCCCAGAGCTTCCTGCGCACGGCCGTATCGTCAAGTGTGGTTTCCGCCACCAAACGCGTGGCAAGTTCTGTGGGTGATTCCTTGGACAGCAACCGGCGCACGATAGGGTGATCGGGACCCAACCATTCACGCATACGTTCCAAGGAGAATGAGAGCGTCAACACTTCGACTTCGCGATACACCGGAACATGGGTCAACAGCTCACGTTGAATCGCCGGGATGGCAGCATCTGTAAATTCGCGCAAACGGTCGGTGTTGGTTTTGGGGCGCTCGTCTGCGGCGCGTACCAACAGGCGCGCGTCGCGGAACAGGCCGCTGTTGAAGCCGCCGGCGTTTTCGATGAAGGTGTATGGGAGGTAAAGGCCTCGCTCGCGCCGAACGGCCAATTCAATGTCGCGCCAAGGATCGGTACCTTCCAGGTGTGCGATCTGCCGAAGCTTTTCTTCAGCGGCAGTCTTGCCCGCGAGCAACGCGTCATCGTGCAAGGCGTCGAGCTCCTTGCGCCGCACTTTGATGCCGTTTTGCAAACTGTTTAGGGGCGCCTGCACGATGCGGTCATTCGCCGGATTGACGCCGCCGAATTGGATGAAACGGCCGCGTAGCTCCGAAGCGCGCATTAAGGTGATCGGCAGCGGTATATCACGTTCGAATTGCAGTTGTGCTCGGGTTTGCAGACGGGCCGTCGAGCCTGGATGACCGGCAACGAATAGCGCTTCATTGGCATTGGGCCCGTTGAAGTCGATTTGCAAAAAAGTTGGCGTCGTCGCAGGCTGGCCATTCTCGTAAGCGCGCAGAATCGAGAAATCGAGCGACCAGCGGGGAAACTGAAAGTTATCCGGATCGCCGCCGAATGCGGCGATGTCCTCTTCGGGTGCGAACACCAGCCGCACATCGTCGTAGCGTTTGTATCGATACAAAAAATACTGGCCGCCCTGGTACAGAGTCACCACCTGACACTTGAGCCTGCCGGACTTTGACTTGGCCGCAGCGCGCTCGCAGGACTGCTCAATCGTGGTGAGCGCCTTTTTGCGCGCATCGTTTGCCGCCGTGGGGTCCAGTCCGGCGAGGGCCTTGGATACCGTGTTGGTTACATTCTCCGAACTGAGCAACACATCGGCGATCTGCGACGGACAACGTTGTTCCGCGGAACGGTTAGCCGCAGCGAAACCGAGTTCCACCAGGCTTTTTTCCTTCGAAGATAGTTCGGCGAGACAGGCTTCCACGCAATGGTGGTTGGTGAGGATCAGTCCTTCGGGCGATACGAATGCCGCCGTGCAGTTTGAAAGCCGTATTGTGGATAGCCGGACGTGATCGAGCCAAAGCGGTGTGATATCCGCTCCGTAGATCTGTTTCACGGTGTGTGACGGGAAACTATCGAACGTCCACATTCCTTCGTCGGCATTGGCGGGCATAGCGGCGGCGCATGCCAGTAGCAATAGAAGTCCGCGCATGAAACCCTCGTTGACCATGAATATTGCCCGCAAGACACTACCGCAATTCTACGGATTACTCGGCTAACCAGAGTTGTTATTTGTGTGGGAATTCGCCAGCCGGTTCGGCAGCTTGCAGGGATCCGCTACAATCCGTGGCAGATGAACTCCAACAAGCACCGCGCATTCGCTGCCTTCGCCAATGGTGATTTTCGGATACTGTTCTTCACGGCCTCCGCGGCGATGATGGCGGACAATATCGAGCACGTCATCAGCTACTGGGTGATATTCCAGAAGTTTCATTCGCCTGCCTTGGGAGGTTTTGCGGTAATTTCGCACTGGGTACCGTATCTGGCATTTGCGGGGTTCACCGGCGCCCTTGCTGATCGTTTCGACATTCGACGTCTCATTCAAACCGGCATGCTCCTGTACTTTTTTGTGTCGATTTGTTGGGGCGTGATTTTCGTGACAGATTCTACCGCTGTATGGAAGGCTGAAACGCTGCTGGTGCTGCATGGCTTGGCGGGAGTGATTTGGAATCCTGCTTCGCAGGTGCTGATACACCGAATCGTCGGAGGCGAGCAGTTGCCGAGCGCCGTGAGAACCTACGCAACCGGCCGCTATTTGGCGTTTCTGACGGGCCCTGCAGTCGGCGCCGGTCTCTTACTGGTATTCGGTCCCGCATACGGGATTTTCATCAACGCGCTGATCTATCTGCCGCTGTTCGTATGGTTGGCGAAAGCACCCTATGGTTCCAAGCCGCCGCCCCGCGCCACTGCCGCTCAACGAGTCAACGGCTTTGCGGATATCTGGTCGACCATGCACGTCGTTGCGAGAAATACGGTGCTGTCGTCCATGACCGTCTTGATCGGCGCGGCGGCATTTTTCATCGGCAATGCTTACCAGGCGCAAATGCCGGGATTTGCACTGGATCTCGGCCACGGCCGCGCAGATTTCTCTTACAGCATGCTTTTGGCAGCCGATGCGGCGGGCGGCTTGACGGCGGGCGTCATTTTGGAAAGCCGCGGTTTATTGCCACCGAAGGTTCGGACCGCGTTTATTTTGGCGATGCTTTGGTGTTGCGCGCTCATGAGCTTCGCTCGATCGAACAGCTACTTCGTGGCGATCGTGCTGTTGTTCATCGCCGGTTTCTTGGAATTGGCATTCAATTCGATGGCTCAGTCCCTAGTGCAAATTAATGCCCCAGCCGATATCCGCGGGCGAGTCATCGGCGTGTTCTCGATGTCATCCTTGGGATTGCGAACGTTCAGCGGCTTGAGCGTCGGCGTGTTGGGTGCAAGCATTGGCATTCATAATTCGTTGGCATACAGCGCGGCGGCGCTGCTTGTGCTCTATGTGGCGATATTGTCAATGCGTTATTTCCGTACCCGATGAAGACCGATCAGGATATCATGCGGCGCGCTCTCGAACTCGCACAGCGAGCGGCCGACGAGAACGAGGTGCCGGTAGGCGCTTTGCTAGTGTTGGAGGGTGCGGTGGTCGGTGAGGGCTGGAACCGGCCAATCGCGAGTCACGATCCAACGGCGCACGCGGAAATCATCGCGCTGCGTGCCGCCGCAAGGCAGCTGCGCAACTACAGGCTGGGCGCAGCGACGCTGTATGTAACACTGGAGCCATGCGCGATGTGTATGGGCGCGGTGCTCGCGGCACGCGTGTCACGGGTGGTCTTCGGTGCCTGGGACCAAAAAGCCGGCGCCTGCGGCAGCGTCATCGATTTACCGCGGGAGCCGCGTTTGGCCCACAACCTTGATGTCTTTGGCGGCGTGTGCAGTGGTGAAAGTGCCACCCTGCTGCGAAGGTTTTTTGAACGCCGCCGCTAGTTCAGCGACGCGCCGCCCGCCCCCCAGACCCACTCGAGCAAGTCGCGATAGCCGCGCACGTTGTCGACATAGCGCACGGGCTCCCAGCCTCGGGCGTATCCATTCTCAGTCTGGGTATACCAGTGCTCTTGTTCCAATAAGGGCAGAAATTCGCGCACGTCCTGCCACGAATCCGGGTCGCGGCCGGCTTTTTGCGCCAACACCCGTGCGTCCTCGAGGTGGCCGTAACCGATGTTGTAAGCGGCGAGAGCAAACCAGGTTCGATCCGGTTCCGGAACGTGGGCCGGAATCTTTTCGTATACCTGGCGGAAATACCGGGCGCCGCCAAATATGCTCTGCCGTGGATCGCTCGGATTGGTTACCTTGGCCTCGGTCGCGGACTCAACGGTCAACTGCATGAGTCCCTTGGCGCCCGATGAGGAGGCGGCGCTCGGATTCCACTTTGACTCTTGATAGCCGATGGCGGCTAAAAGGCGCCAGTCCTGGCTGCTCTGCTCAGCGGCTTCCTCGAACCATTTCTTGTAAAGCGGCAGCCGACTCTGCAAATGACGCATGAAACCGCGAGCTCCAACGAACTCTAGTTCCTCCGAGCGGCCATAGTAGCGTTTGATGATCGCCGCCAATTCACCGTTGAGGTTGAGCCGCGCGAAGTAACTGCTCATGGCATGAAGAAATCGCCGGTCACGAGTGCTCGCGGCCCATGCGAGCGATTGGCTGCCTGGAAAATCAAAGGCGATGCGCAAATCCGGGTGTACGTCATGGGCCAATGAGAATTCAGTGGAATCGGCGATGGTATAGTCGATGGTGCCGTCCGCCACGCCGTCTAAAAGCGCCTGAGAGTCCGTGCTGGCGTTTTCCACCCAAACGAGTTCCGGCAATGAATCACGTGCGGAATGCAGGGTCCTCGCATGCGAACTGCCTGCAGCGATCTCCAAATCTCCGGAGCCGATTTCTGCGAGGGATTTGGGCCGCAGTGATCCGCGGCGATAGATCAAATGTTCGCGTACTCGCTGATAGGCGGGCCCAAATTCGACACCGGGAATACTTTGCGAGGGAATTTTCAAGCCTGCAGCCGCAAAATGCGCATGACCTGAGGTTAAGGCGGAATAGATCTCAGCGTAGGTTCGCACAGGTGTGATCTTAAGCTTCACCCCGAGTTCATCGGCGAAACGCCGCGCGAGTTCGTATTCAGGACCCTCGGGCATATCGTCAGGGCCGCGGTAATAAGCGAGCGGCCCGTTGCGGGTAACCACGCGCAGCTCTCCGAGCGTCTTGATCTGGTCTATCAAGCTAGGCAGCGGGGTGCAGGTGCCGAGCACTGCCACAGCCGAGACCGAAAGGATCACCTTCGTCCAGCGTCGCCAATCGATAGGGAGGTTCAAGTTACGCACGATCGTGAGCTTTTAGAGCTCCGTGAGGCGGGGCGAGTTCTGTTCTTTGAGACAGGCCCGTTGCCGATGCGCTAGAATAGTCCTTTATTTGTTGTTGCGGATCCTTGACAAACGCATTTCCATCGGACCTGACTAGTGCGTCACAGTGCAGCGAACCGTAACTTAGCTCTGTCGATGCTTAACTAATCGCAGCAAGATTTTTAGTTAAACGGAGAGGTACCGAAGTGGTCACAACGGCGCCGACTCGAAATCGGATGGTCGGGTAATTCCGGCACGTGAGTTCGAATCTCACCCTCTCCGCCATATTTGCGAAATTGCCTAGGATTTCGCGGATTGTTGGGACCAGCGCGGCGGCATAGCAATTGAACGAACGGTGCTTGAGATTGCCGAAGTAGGTCGAGGCGCGTAGCGCCTATCGTGCCTCAACTGTGGTTTTTCGCCCCTGGTAGAGACTGATGATTTTTTTCAAAATATCTACCCAGGATCGTGCAGCAGTGAGCGCTCCATCGGTGGAATAAGATCGCGGTGTGTAGCCTTCACTTCGGCTTGCGGAATTTCAGCACGTAGTTATCCGCCTCCCCTATGGCGAGATACTTGGCACGGTCCTGGTCTTTTTGCGACAGCGTCGGAGGAAGCGTCCAGACACCGTCCACCCAATCTTTGGTGTCGCGCGGATTTGCGTTCACCTCGGAGGCACCCACGAACTCGAAGCCGGCCTTTTGTGCCATGGAGATGGTGTAGTCCTGCCGTACGTACCCGTCCTTGGCTTGCGGATCCTGAGGTTTGTCGTTCCGGCCGCGATGCTCCTCAATGCCGAAAATGCCGTTTGGTTTGAGTGCCGTGAAGGCCGCCGCAATGGCTTCCTCAGCGTAACCCTCCCTCATCCAATTATGAAGATTGCGGAAGGTGAGCACGAGGTCGGCCGACCGGGGCGGAGCGATATCGAAGTGGTTCGCGCCGAGTGCAGTTTCGTGAATCGTTCCGACGCGCCCGCGGTCTGCCGCGATTCGAGCTTTGAGGCGCGCCACGCCTGCATCTTCCTCGACATGCCGGCCGGGAACTGGCAGCGCAATGTAGTAGTGGCCGCCCGCAGCAAGATAAGGACCCAAGATGTCGACCCAGTAACCGCTGCCCGGCCAGATTTCGACAACGGTCATCGTGGGCTTGAGGCCAAAAAACGTCAATTCTTCGACGGGGTGGCGCGCGCCATCGCGCGCCGCTGCGGCTGCAGAGCGGGCAGGACTCGCGACGACGGTCGACAGCGCAGGGTCGGAGCCGGCGGCCCCCAACGAGGCCGTGCACGCCATGAAAGCAGTCACAGCCAGTGTGAACAGCGCCCGAATAGAAGGAGTGCGCATTTTTTAAGCCTCAGGCAATGGTTGATCCAAGCCGCAGTATCCCAAATTCGATGATCCCGGTAACGTATTCAGGCGCGCGGCCGACTCGAACATGCTCCGCATGGTGAGAGGGGCTCGCTAATATGCTGACTTCGACAAGGACGTTTTGATGCTCGTGCCGCGCGTCAGCTCGGCATCGGATTGGAGGATTGTTATTCAGTTCGACGCGATAGCGCCAAACACGTTGACGGGTGCTAAGTAGCCGTAGAGTACGGCAAGCTCACTGCCTGTCGGTTCCAGTTGAACCAGCAACACGGGAGCCTTTTGCGAATATCCTTGAAACTCTTCAGGCGACATGGGCTTCCCGGGCATCTTGACGAACAGAACTTCGGCACCTCTTTGCTGAAAGGCAGAATGCACCTGCAGCTCAAGGCTCTGCATCACCGACTCGGCGAGAGGATCGTCGGCGCTTTTGATGGTGATTCCGGTGCCGATCAGCACCACGCGGTCGTCCTTTCGCACGATGAAACCGTCGTGAATTCTGGCTCCCGCCACGCGACTGGCTGAGGAGGCCTTGAAGAAGCACACTTCGTCAAAATCCCGGGCGTCGTCATATGCCGGTTGGCATCGCATTTGTTGCAGCATTGGACTGCTCTTGATGCTTTGCCAGACCCCCCCAATCTGCACGCCCAACAGGCCTTCGGGAAAAAATGCCGCCGGAGTGGGTGGTTCCAAGTCGCCGGCGCTGGCCGCAAGAGTGAATGGCAACGAGGTCAGCAGTGAGCACATCGCCAGAGCGCTGCCAATTGATAACCGGCGAACGAATCGGTTGGCGTGATGAACCACGGAGCCTCCGGTATATGCGTACCCTGAATTACTGTATCTCGGATCGCTCAGCACCTCCTACGATTGGGTCACATCGCTAAAGACGCCGCGCGGCACACTGAGGGCAGCGGGTGTCCGATACACACATGGTCGTCCTTACGCGGCGTACGCTGGCATCGCACTTCAGCGCCACACTCGCCGGCGCCGCCACAAAACAGCGCACGCCTTCATGGTCGAGAGGCTCACGCAGAAGGAAGGCTGTCCGCCACCCACGAGCGCGCACGTGGCGCGCGAATGTCCGCAGCAGGGCAAGTCACATGCGGCTACCAACGCGATGCCGCATGAGATGAAGTAAACTCGAACCATGCAAACCGCGACGACATTTGAGCTCACTGGATTTCGTATCACAAAGTCCCTCGGAGTTGTCCGTGGAATCACTGTCCGAACAAGGTCCTTACCCTTGAGTATCTTGGGTGGCCTGAGAACACTTTTTGGCGGACGGGTAGGGATTTTTTCAGATCTTTGTGAGTCCGCACGCGAGGAATCCTTTCAATTGATGGTTTCGCACGCGCGGAAACTGGGTGCCAATGCCGTTGTCGGTATCCGCTACGACACAGGGCCGATGGTGGGTGCCGCCGAGGTTCTCTGTTATGGAACCGCCGTTGTTGTAGAGCCCCTCTGAGCTATCAGCTAAACACCGCCCGGTGGCCACCCAAAATGCCTCACTCATGGTCGGGTCAAATCACTCATCTAACGCGGTAAATCGGCGCTGGTTGGCCTCATTGTCGGTGCCCTGTCCTCCGGCAAAGTCAGTTCAATGACATCCCTAAACTGTGATCAACGACAGCCCGGGCTGAGCGATCCCACGGCAATATTTCGATAGTTAGCGTAGGACCCGCAAAAGGAATTGATATGTCAGCACGACGCCCCGCGACCGCCATCGCCGCGTTCTTCCTTTTAGGGACGATTTGTTTACCTCTCGGATCATTACACGCCCAGAGCAATGCAGAGAACCCAGTCGGTGGCAAGCCCGCGCCGCTCGTACGCACAAATTCGGTGTCCGGTCTGCACGTCGACCAAAAGAAAGCGGGTGTGTGGACGGCGGAGTTTGATTACTTTTATACAGGCGAGCCGCCATATGCTGCGCTAAGCGTCGAATTGACTCCACAGTCGAGTTCGCCACTTGACCGAGGTGGGTTCGAGCAGTACCAAACATTTCTCCAGCGACCCCAACGAGGAGCGAACCACGCAAGCGTGGAAATTCGCTATCCCGGCGCTCAGCAGAGAACTTTAAAAGTTGCCGTAACGATTCTTAGCCAGATGTTCAGCCCGGTTGTCGTTGCTCGCCAGCAGATTGACAAGGCGATTGATTGGCCCGACTTTCAGACTTGGATGCGCGATCAGCAAGTTGCAAAGTCCTCTCCAGAAGAGAATTTCAACCGCGCGGTTGCTCTCATCGACTCGGAAGAAGAGCCGCAATTGAATGAGGCTAGATCGATTCTTGAGGGACTAATCAGCGAGAATCCCAAATTTGATGCCGGCTACGTCGAACTGGCCCGGATCGCCATGAAATTGCACGGCGTGCCGGAGGGACTGCATCAGGCGGAAACCCTTCTCTCGTCTTCTCTGCAAATTAGGCCGGACAGTGTCAACGCAAAGATTCTCTTGGGCTACGTCTACGCGCACGAACAGCACTTCGCTCAGGCGGAAACGCTGTTCACCCAGGCCGCAACAACGCATACCAATAATCTATGGCTTTGGAGCAACTGGGGCGAACTGCTACTGATGGAGGGTAACCCCGATCAGGCAATCGTGAAGTATCGACAGGCGATTGCGCATCCGATGTCGCACGACACGTACGACCGGGCCCGCGCCACCGCCTATTCACAACTATTGAACCTACTCAAGGCGCGGAAGGATCCGGATGGTATGGAGGTACTGTATAAACAGCGAGTCATCGAGTTTGGCCCGGGGAGCTGCTATACCGCCGACTACGCGAGATTCCTTCTCGACGTGCGTGGCAATACACAGGCAGCGATCGATCTGGCAACAGGAGCTTTGCACCAGAATTGCGATGACACCGAATCGCGCGAGATCCTTGGGCTCGCGCAATACGTGAGATGGGCCGCCACGACGGGATCGATAAGCGCAGAGTCGCTGAATCAGGCACGAATATTCCTGCCGGCAGGTCCGAAGCCGCTGTACTTGTTGGCTACCAGTGATCGAACCACAGCGGCAGCGAAAAAGTTGATCGCTGCGGGGGAGCCGGTTGACCAGCAAGATAACGAGAAGCTGACGGCGCTTGCCTACGCGCTGCAAAATCAAGATCTGGCCGCAGCCAAGCGTCTGTTGACGCTCGGCGCTGATCCGGACACGCCGGTTGGGGCGACAGGGCTTCCCGTAGCGGTCTTACCGGTGCTCAGCGCCGATGCTGACGCGGTGCGGATGTTGCGGCAAAGCGGAGTCAACTATTCAAAGATTACGTTTCGAGGTGCTACCGCTCTCGAAATTGCCAAGCGAATCGGGGACGCCTCCGTCATCGACGCGCTTGGAGGCAAGCAAACGGACCTTTAGCTGAGGGGGACCACGCCTGATATCCACCGGCAGTTATTTGCCGCTTTTGTCATGTTCCTTGACGAAGTTTTTGGTCGTCTAATATAGAGTTAGTTTTCATTTGAGCGCTGTCGCCAGACTCTGGCGGGTCGCGAAACTACTCTTCGCTAGAATGCCAGAACGAGAGTCGCTTGGTGACGTTTGTGCTTGAACCGGTTGGAGGCGGCACCGAGCCGACCCTAACCCAGAGACATCTCCCGCCGACAGGCGTGCAAAGCCTCAAGAAAGGCTCTAGCCTGCTCGATACCCCAACAGTTTGCTTGGAGAAGCCGAATGACCGACCTCGTGCTCACCACCTTCGATTGGGTTCCCGAAATGCCGCGCGGTTATGTGCGAGACATACGGGTGCGTTGGGCACTGGAAGAGGCCGGATTGCCCTATCGCGTCGAGAGCGTGCCATTTAGCGCGCGGAATTTAGAGCATTTTTCGCACCAGCCATTTGGTCAAGTGCCTTGGTTGACCGATGGAGACATCTCGATCTTTGAGAGCGGCGCGATCCTTCTTCATATCGGTGAGCGCAGTGAGGCGCTGATGCCGACCGATCCGCACGCTCGCAGCGAGGTCATAGAGTGGCTGTTCGCTGCGCTCAATTCAGTCGAGATGGCGGGCTTGCCCTGGTCTCTATTGATGTTCACTGGTGAAGCCCGTGACACGTCGGCATGGAAACTTTTTGACGACTTCCTCAAGAAGTCCCGGCTCGGGCACTTAGAGCCGGTGCTGGCGCGACGCGAATGGTTGGCGGGAACCTTTTCCGTCGCCGACATCCTCATGGCGGATGTGCTGCGCCTCGTCGATCGGTTCGACGGGCTGGAAACATATCCACACTGTCGCGCCTACGTCACGCGCGCCACGGCCCGCCCATCCTTCGTGAAGGCACACGCAGACCAGATGGCGCATTTTGCTGCGACCGACTGCAACACCGACGCGGTAAGCTGACCATTGCGAAACATCGCAGTCGGCCCGTCATGCCAACGCTCCACAATTCGGGAGGGGATTTGCCGGCTGAGGGATTCGAACCCCCGACCTACGGTTTACAAAACCGTTGCACTACCACTGTGCTAAGCCGGCATGGAGCGGTGGCGATTCTACAGCGTACGCCGCTCAATCACAGCGCCAGATGTGGAGCGAATCCAGCGTCGGGCAGCGCCGGCAAGAACTTCGCAAGAACTGTCCGAAGCCGGTCCGCATGATCGAAAAGCGCATCGACGTGACCACCGAATCCGTCGCTATCGGAGGCCTCGAAGGTGAGGAGTTCTTTGGGTTCGTGGGCGGCGGCGAAGAGCTTCAAGGCGTGAGAATAGGGAACCAGGCTATCGCTGCGGCTGTGCGCGATGACCACGGGCATGCGCACCCCGCCAATTCTTGCGAGTGAGTCGAATTGGACGCCTACCGCCATGCGCAGGGGCAAAAACGGGTAACGATCGGCGGCTGCGTCCGGTATCGACGTGAATGCGCCGAACAATACCAATGCGGCGGTCGAGTGGCGAGTCGCGAGCACCACCGCGGGGCCGGATCCCAAGGAATGGCCCAAAAGGATAATTCTGTCTGCGGGCACGCCTCGCGCCAGCAAATACTGATAGGCAGCCTCCGCGTCTTCAATCATGGCGGCTTCGGACGCCTCGCCGGGCGTCAAGCCGAAGCCCCGATAGTCGATTTCCAACACATTGAATCCCAGCAGCCGCAGTGCTTCGCAATGCCGTGCCTGCCAGGGTGAAAAAGCGGAATCGGCGTTGCCGTGAAATTGCAAAATCCAGTAGCCCTTGGCGACGTCGGCATGAAAGATGAGGGCCGCCAAACCGGCTCCTGCCGAGCCGCTGCCGCCGGCCATGGGCACTTGGACTTTTTCGACATGCGCGGGAACTGTTCGAGCAGATGGGTATGGCTGCGAGCGGTGGCAAACACCAGTTCGTCTTCATGGGCTTTGAGCCATGCCATGCAGAGCGCCCCGACCAAAACGATCAGCGAGCCCCCGATCAGCACGAACCGTGCGAGCCGACGCACCATCAATGCCAGTTTCCGACCGCGTCGCGCGCCGCTTGATTGAGTGGCCGCGACACCAGGCCGCTCTGCGATACCGAGATTTCGTACAGGGCCCCTTGCGCCATGGGCAGGTAGGTGGCGCTGCCGTAAAGCGCGTCAGTCCATGGAATCCATGAGTGATATCGATGCATGAGTTCCCAGGCATCGATGCGTTGCATAGCATGCAAGGAATACACGGTGCGTGCCTGGCGGCGCTCATCTTCGATCCGTGAGTAGCGGCCGCTGATGCGCTCGAGGCGATATGCGGTGTCGAAGCCCAGCAAATTGCCAAACCCGTGCCATTTGAGTACCCGAGCATCTACCTGCCACTCGTCGCCGCGAAGCGCAAAATTCGCCGGCTCGCCGGTCGGGTAGGTCAATACCGCGTTGTACTGACGCTCGCCTGTCCGGGTAAATTGTAGCTCGCCGGCGGGTCGTTCGAAAGTCAGGCGTTGATAGGTGCGCAGATTCGCGGCGATGAGCCCGGCGCTCAGACTGATCAATAAGAGAGCAGCTGCGGTGGTGCCTCGGAATGCCCCGCCCAATAACTGTCTCCGCCGAAAGCTCCGTAAGGCGCCAATTAAGAACAGGGTTCCGGCAAGTGCACCGGCGACGATCAATACGGTGATGGCCATGGAGGGAAGTCTAACGGGAACCGGAACCGAACCTCATGGGACTAACAAAAAACACTCAGCTCGGCCCCGGTGTCTCGCTGCAGACTCGGCTAGTTTGCTGTGTGTGCAGGGATTTGCAAGCGGCATTGTCCTACACGCCATATCCCGGGTCTGACCGGCCACTCATTAACGGACTTTAATGATTCGGCAAGGGGGTGTTAACTGTATCGCGGCCAAGCTCAAGAGGGGAGTAAAGAGGTTGTTCAGTTAATGTGGATTGTTCAAGTTGCGCTGCGGCGACCTTACACCTTCCTGGTAATGGCGCTGTTGATTCTGTTAGCAACCCCCCTTGTCCTCTTGAAGATGCCGACGGACATCTTCCCGGAAATCAACATTCCGGTGATCAGCATCGTATGGAACTACAGCGGTTTATCGGCACAGGAAGTCGGCCAAAGAATCACTGCGGTCAATGAGCGAAGCCTGACCACGACCGTCAATGACATAGCGCACATCGAGTCGCAATCATTGGCCGGTGTGGCGGTCATCAAAATCTTCTTTCAGCCGAGCGCCGATATTCCAACCGCCATCGCGCAGGTCGTTGCGATCGAACAGGGGCAATTGCGCCAGTTACCGCTGGGCATGCAGCCGCCTCTGGTGATCAAGTATTCGGCGTCCAGCATTCCCGTCATCCAACTCGGCTTGTCCAGCTCGGTAATGACGGAGTCGACGTTGTTCGATGCCGCCTTCAACCTGATGCGTCCGAGATTGGTCACGATTCCAGGCGCTGCAGTTCCCTGGCCGTACGGCGGTAAGACTCGCGTTATTTCCGTGGATTTGGACACCGCCGCCCTGCTCGCCAAGGGGCTGACGCCGAATGACATCGTCAATGCAGTCAATACGCAAAATCTGACATTGCCCTCGGGGACCGCGAAGATTGGCGCAACCGAATTTGCGTTGGCGCTGAACGGTTCGCCGGATACCATCGCGGGGTTGAATTCCATGCCGGTCTCGAGCCGCAATGGGGCGACGACCTATCTGTCCGAAGTGGCGCACGTGCGCGACGGTTACTCCCCACAAGTCAACGTCGTGCGGCAAAACGGCGAGCGCGGCGTGCTCGTTACCATCTTAAAGAACGGCAGCACGTCTACTTTGGATATCGTGCGCGGCATATTCGCGCAACTGCCCATGGTTGCCAAGATCTTACCCAAAGACATCAAGATCACGCCTTTATTCGACCAATCCGGCTTCGTACGCGCGGCAATCAGCGGAGTGGTTCGCGAGGCGGTGATCGCGGCGTGCCTGACCGCGGCGTTGATTTTGTTGTTTTTGGGAAATTGGCGCAGTACCTGCATCATTGCGGTCTCGATTCCGCTGTCCATTCTGTCCTCGGTCATCGCACTGTACCTCCTAGGGGAGACGCTCAATATCATGACGTTGGGCGGTTTGGCGCTTGCCGTCGGCATCTTGGTGGACGACGCCACGGTGACCATCGAGAACATCGAACGGCATCTGCAGATGGGGTCTGATCTGCACAAATCGGTTCTGGACGGTGCGGGAGAAATCGCCGTGCCGGCTTTGGTGTCCACGTTGTGCATTTGTGTCGTGTTCGTGCCGATGTTTTTTTTGTCCGGGGTCGCGCGATATTTGTTCGCGCCTTTGGCGGAAGCGGTGGTATTCGCCATGCTTGCTTCATACATACTCTCGCGAACGCTGGTGCCCACCTTGGTCATCTTGTTGATGGATCATGCCCCCGCGGATCCGCGTGCCCGTCCGAGCATGTTGCAACGCGCATACCGCGCGTTCGACGTCCGCTTCGAGAGAATGCGCGGCGGCTACGCGGTCATTCTGTCGGCGGTACTCGAACGCCGCCGGCTATTCGCGGGGTTTTTCCTGTGCTTTTGCGTAGTGTCGTGCGCACTGGTGTATATATTGGGCCGTGATTTCTTTCCCGAGGTGGATGCCGGCCAAATACGGCTTCACATGCGTATGCCGAGCGGCACCCGCATCGAGCAAACCGCGCGAACGGCGGACGAGGTGGAAAAGGTCGTCCGCACCCTCGTACCGGCGCGCGAGCTGGCGACGGTAGTCGACAACTTAGGCGTGCCCGCCAGCGGCATCAACTTGGCCTACGGCAATGGCGGCACCATCGGTTCGCTGGATGGGGAAATCCAAGTTGCGCTGGCGCAAGACCATAAGCCCACCGCTCACTACGTGGAAGAAATTCGTCGGGAGTTGCCCAAGCGGTTCCCTGGCGTTGAGTTTTTTTTCCAGCCGGCGGATATGGTCACGCAGATTCTGAACTTTGGCTTACCCGCCGCAATCGATGTAAAGATCACTGGCAGCGATTTGCGAGGCAACTACGGCGAGGCCGCAAGACTCATGAAGCGGATTCAGATGATTCCCGGGACGGTCGATACTCACATTCATCAGCGCCTCGACCTGCCGGCGCTTTCAATGCACGTGAATCGCACTCAGCTTCAGCACCTGGGATTGAGCCCCAGCGACGTGGCCCAGAACATGCTCGTCTCGACCGCCGGTACGACGCAAACTGCGCCGGCATACTGGCTGAATCCGGCCAACGGCATCGTGTACCCACTGGCCGTGCAGTCGCCGCAATACGCGGTTGACAGCCTCGATGCCTTGTTGCGCACTCCGGTGCGCTCTACCTCGGATGGTTCGACCCAGTTGTTGGCGAATCTCGTCGGTGTGACCCCCGCGGCCCAGGTCGCGATACTGTCGCGCTACAATCTGGCGGCGGCCATCGACATTTTCGTCGGTGTCCAGGGGCGCGATCTCGGCAGCGTGGCGAGCGAGATCCGCGCCATGGTGGATGATGTTCGCCCGCATCTGCCGCGCGGCGCGGAGATTAATGTTTATGGCCAAGCGCAGACCATGGGCGCGTCGTTCATCGAACTTGGCGTGGGACTCGTCATGGCTATCGTGATGGTGTACCTCTTGATAGTCGTCAATTTTCAGTCATGGGTGGATGCTCTCATCATCATTACAGCCCTACCTGCGGCGCTTGCCGGGATCTGCTGGATGCTGTTCCTGACCGGTACTACCTTGAGCGTGCCGGCGCTCACCGGCGCCATCATGACCATGGGGGTGGCGACGGCGAACAGTATCTTGATCGTTTCGTTCGCGCGCCAGCGGATGAATGAGGGATTACAACCGGTGGAAGCCGCAAATGACGCGGGAAAAACCCGTATCAGGCCGGTATTGATGACGGCATTGGCGATGATAATCGGCATGATTCCGATGGCGCTCGGCTGGGGCGAGGGCGCGGAACAAAACGCGCCGCTGGGCCGCGCGGTCATCGGCGGATTGCTGTTCGCCACCGTTTCTACGCTTTTCTTCGTTCCAGTGGTTTTTGCCGGCATTCACCGGCGTCTGGAGCTTCGCAAACAATCGCGCGGGAATACCAGTCATGTCTGACGAACGATCGCCTCCGGTTTTGCGACGCGCCAAATTCATCGTGGGCGGAATCATCGGCGCCCTGGTGCTCGGCGGCCTCATCGTACTCGGACTGCGCAGTTACCACGCTGTGGCATTGCATGCCGACGCTGCGCTGCACGCCAAGCAATACGTCACCACCGTCAAACCGCAGAGCAGCGCCGCGGGCCAACCTCTCACTCTGCCCGGAACGCTGCAAGGAATTACCGAGGCGACCGTCTACGCACGCAGCAATGGCTACCTCGCGCGTTGGTACAAGGACATCGGTGCCGCGGTGAAGCAAGGGGATGTGCTTGCGGAGATTACCGCTCCGGAAATCGATCAGGAACTGCATCAAGCCGAGGCGACGCGCGCGCAAGTGGAGGCCAGCGCCAAGCTCGCGAAGAGCACGTCGGACCGATGGCAGAGTCTGCGCGACAAGGATGCGGTGACACAGCAGGATCTGGATGAACGCACCAGCGCGTATCGGCAAGCGGAATCGAACCTCGCGGCGGCTCAGGCAAATGTAGGACGCTTGCGCAACTTACAGGGGTTCAACAAAGTCGTCGCGCCGTTCACGGGTGTGCTCACACGTCGCAATGTCGATGTCGGCGATTTGATCGAGGCCGGCAGCAGTGGGGCGGGCAAAGCGTTGTTTTCCCTGGTGCAAATCGATCCATTGCGCTTGTACGTGTACGTTCCGCAAGTCTATGCCAATCAGGTGAAGGTCGGCGATGCGGTCACCATCAATCTCGCCGAACACTCAGGCGAGCAGTACATTGGTCGGATCGCGAGAACGGCGGGTGCCATCGACACGGCTACCCGGACCATGCAGGTGGAGATTCGCATTCCGAATCCGAACGGCGCATTGATCGCGGGTTCGTACGTGCAGGCCATGCTACCGGTAAATTACGATCGCACGGTATTGGTGGTGCCCACCAACACCCTGCTGTTCCGACCGGAGGGCCCGCGCGTTGCTACCGTCGATGGCGCCGGCCGGGTCACCTTGAATACCGTCACTCTCGGAACGGATTTCGGCAATACCGTGGCAGTCCTGAGCGGCGTGAAGGGGACAGATACCGTGGTATTGAATCCGGCGGATTCACTCGCGGACGGCGATGTGGTCACTGTGCGCGCCGAACCTGAACCGGCGCGGCAGCGCGCAGGCGGGTGAGGGGTGAGCGTGCTCGAAGCGCGAGGCATGCCAATCTGGCTGAGGGCGCTGTGGTGGGCGGCCATGGTTGGTGCCGCGGCAGGCTGCGTGGTCGGGCCGGACTATCATCGCCCCCAGGCCGAGGTCCCGGCCGCTTGGCGGCCAGATACCCCCTGGCACGAAGCGGCACCGAATGACGGAGCGCTGAAGGGCGCATGGTGGCTGGCGTTCAACGACGATACGCTCAACCCCTTGGTCGAGCGCGCGCTCAGCGGCAATCAAAATCTGCGCGTCGCCGCGGCACGGCTGGATCAGGCCCGCAATCAAGTGACCGTCGCCCGCTCTTCGCTGTTTCCTGGCATCAATATTTCCGCGGCCGCGGCGCGTGGCAAGACCTCGGCGAACCGACCCCTCTCGGCTTATTCATCGGCAAGCCAGTCGACAGTGCAAAATAATTTCGAATTGGGTGCGACGGTAAGCTATGAGATTGACCTGTTCGGCCGAGTGCGGCGAGGCGTCGAAGGCGCCAATGCCTCCGAGCAACAGGCGGAAGCGGATTTTGAGAACACGCGATTGCTGCTAACGGCGCAGCTCGTGACCGATTACTTCGCGCTCCGCGAACTCGACGCCGAAATAGACGTGGTCCGGCGCAGTTTGCAGCTGCAGCGTGATGCGCTGGGATTCATCACCTCGCGGCATGAACTGGGAGTAGCCACCGGCTTGGATCTGGCACAGCAACAGGCGCTGGTCGACTCGAATGCCACTCAGTTGGAACTCCTGCAATCTCAGCGGGCCCAATACGAGCATGCGATAGCGACGCTGATCGGTACTCCCGCGCCTGGCTTTGCCATTCGCACCGCTTTGGCGACTGCGGCGCTGCCACATATTCCCCTGGGCTTGCCTGCGGACTTGCTGCAACGTCGGCCGGATGTGGCCGCTGCGGAGCGCTCGATGGCGGCAGCCAATGCGCGCATTGGGGTTGCGCGCGCGGCCTACTATCCTAATATCAGTCTCGGGTCGGGATTCAGCGGACCCAATCTCGGTTGGCAGAGTAATGCGCTGTCGACGCTGGTCGATGCATCGAGCCGGCTCTGGTCGCTGGGTCTTTCCGCCGGCCAAACGTTGTTCGACGCCGGCAAGACCCGCGCCAACGTGCGTATCGCGAATGCCGACTACATCGCCGCAGTCGCCGCATATCGGCAGACGGTGTTGATCGCGATGGAAGAAGTCGAAAACGGCATCACGGGATTGGATGCACTCGACCGAGCCGTGAAGCTAGCCGACACCGCGGTGAAGAGCGCGCAATCGGCGTTCGAGATTGCGACAGAGCGCTATAAAGGCGGGGTGGACACCTATCTCGAGATGATTACGGCGCAGCAGGCTCTTCTCAGCAACCAGCGGCAGGACGCGCAGATTCGGGGACAGCAGTTCGCCACGGCGGCCTATTTGATCAAGGCCCTGGGCGGCGGTTGGAGCGGCTGAAAGCCGTCGTGCGGGGGTTCGGCCGGCAAGCCCGGGGGTTGGCCGCTGGATACTTTCGATAGCGTTTCGATCGCGACCGGCGGTGACTTGGAGTTCGACTGTATGAAGTCCACCCCCAGCGCAGTCAACCACTCCTGTTCGGCGGCAGAATCGGTTCGCTTGGCGACGGTGTGCATGCCGAGCACTCGGGCCATTTGCACGACGGCGGTGATTGCCGCCTGCGACAGCTTGTCGGTGCGCATTTTCGCAGTGATTTCCGGGGCCAGTTTGACGTAGCGGACGCCGGGCAGCCGCAGCAGGGCAAAGCATTCGGTGGTCAGCGCGAAATCATCCAGCACCAAGGGGCAACCCAAGCGCTGCAGCGCCGCCGCGACCTCGCTCATTTTAGCGGCCAGTTTCACCGCCGTCGGCGTATCCACTTCGAAGGCAATCATGCCCTTGGGCAGCGAAGACTTCTCCAGGCATAGTCCGACGAACTTGAGGAAATGTTCGTCGTGCAGCGCCGTGACCGTGAGGTTCACCGAGAACAACACCGCGGTGGATTTCCAAACGTCGGGATGCCTTACCAGCCAACCGATCAGCTCTGTGATCACCCGCCGGTCGATCATGGAGCCTAAGCCGTTTTCGACCGCGGCTTTGAGCATGGCTTGCGGGGCGGAATTCGGCCCACTGCCAGACTTCGAGCGCAGCAGCACCTCGTAGCGTTTGAGCTGGCTGCCCTTGGTCAATGGGACCAATTGCTGTACATGCAATGCGATGGGGCTGCGGCGCAGCGCCGCGTGTAAGCGGTCCATCTGTGGACTCACCGCGCTGCTCGCTGCCGCGCGTCCCGCAACGGCGGCCGGCGCGATCGGGGCGGTTTTCGCCTCGCTGTCTGGGCACATTTCGGCAAAATCGGCGAGAGCACGCTGCAGTTTGGGCGTCATGACCTTAAGGGCGCCGCGGGCATCCGGTTTGATGACACGCGCGTCCATGACTATCATTACCGCCCCGACCATCATGCCTCGCACGTTGACGGTGCGCAGCAGCACAGCGGACCGGGAGTCGCCCAAGTCGTAAATCAGGACAGGCGCCGCCCCAGGCGTTGAAAATGTCTCGACTGCCTCGCGCACCGCATTGTGTTCGTCGGGCCCCATGGAGCTTTCGCTGAGCCACAGCACCTCGCCGCGTGCGTCGTGCAGGGAAACGGCATGGGCACGCGCCGGTTCGACGGCCGCGCGCACCTTCTGACAGACGGCATCGAAATCGACGCGCGGACCGTCCGTCGCGCTGAAAGGATTGCCGTGCTCCATAGATTCGCTGGGTGAGTTTTCGACTCTATACATCTACCGTACCGGCACCCTTCCCGGTGTGATGCTCTTCGCCAAAATGCCACAGCGGCCAAGCGGTGTGACATATCCTCGTAATACGCTCGAGGATGCAGCTACACTTGAGTCACCATGCATGCGAAACCGCACCCTCGCCAATTCCGCTATTACGATTTCGTGATGGCAGCCTACGTCTGCGTTCTGCTGTGTTCAAACTTGATCGGGCCGGCCAAGGAGACCTCGATCCAGGTCCCGTTCGTCGGCACGGTGACGTTTCTATCCGGAGTGCTGTTTTTTCCGATCTCTTACATTTTTGGCGACGTTCTGACCGAGGTGTACGGCTACGGCCGTGATCGGCGCGTCGTTTGGGCCGGTTTTGGCGCACTGGCTTTTGCCTCGCTCATGGCATCGGTGGTCGTGCATTTGCCGCCATCCGATGCCTCCCGCGCCAATCAAGCAGCGGTAGAGGCCATTTTTGGCAACACCCCGCGTATCGTGGTCGCATCGATCATCGCGTTTCTATGCGGCACTTTCGTCAACAGTTTTGTGCTGGCGAAAATGAAGATCTGGACCCAGGGACGATGGCTTTGGACCCGCATCGTGGGTTCCACTCTGTGCGGCGAGCTCGTCGACTCGGTGCTGTTTTATTTCATCGCCTTCTACGGGCGCATGACCCCGGCGCATCTGGTGGCGATCATGTTCACCCAGTATGGGCTGAAAAGCGGCTGGGAAATCTTCGCCACACCGCTCACCTACCGCGTCGTGGCGTTTCTGAAAAAAGCTGAGAACGAGGATTACTACGATACGGACACTAATTTCACTCCGTTCTCACTCAAGACCTGATGTTCGGGGGGGCTGGCGCCCGAAGGGATGCAAAAGCTCCGGGCCGCACTTGTCTGATGCGGCTACAGAAGCCTACGATAGCGGCATGAGCGAGCGCCCCAAGATCGTGGTCATCGATCGATTCCAAACCGGGGAATCGTCGAATCCCGCCCCGGAGAATATTCTCGCCGGCATCCCGCGGGCCCGAGTGTCGAATCAATACGCCGACGCGACTCAGAGGTTTTTCTGCGGCATTTGGACCAGCACCGCCGGCAAGTGGCGGGTGCGCTATACCGAACACGAATTCTGCGTCATCATCGAAGGCCGCGTTCGCATCGAGTCGGTAACGGGTGAGAAATACGACTTGAAGGCCGGCGATGCCTTCGTCGTGCCCGCCGGGTTCGAAGGCGTGTGGGAGGTATCCGAACCCACCAAGAAGTGGTACTCGATCTTCGAACCGAAGAGTTAGCGCGCCCGCGGCGCGTTGCGCACCTGCATTAGGCGGTCTCGCGAATCGCCGAGCCTAAGGTCTCGACGATGCGTGCCATTTGCTTCGGTGCGATGATCAGCGGCGGCGACATGGCGATGCTGTCGCCGGTCTGACGCACCATCACGCCGCGCTCGAAACATTTCAGAAACACTTCGAAAGCGCGCGCGCCGGGTTTGCTCGCCCGAGGTTCGAGTTCCACGGCGCCGATCAGGGCGAAATTGCGCACGTCGATGACATGCGGCAGTCCGCGCAGCGAGTGAACCGCATTCTCCCAATCGGAACTCAAAGCGGCGGCACGCGAAAATAGCCCTTCCTTGGTGTAGACGTCGAGCGTCGCCAAGGCGGCTGCGCAGGCGACCGGATGAGCCGAGTAGGTGTAGCCGTGAAACAGCTCAATGGCGTTGTCCGGGCCCTGCATGAAAGCATCGTATATTTTGCGCTGCGCAAATACCGCGCCCATGGGCAAAGCGCCATTGGTCAGGCCCTTGGCCGTAGTCATGAGATCGGGAGTCACATCGAATGCCTGCGAAGCGAACGGCTTGCCGACGCGACTCAGAGGTTTTTCTGCGGCATTTGGACCAGCACCGC
>JALYIW010000017.1 GCA_030775625.1 Pseudomonadota bacterium
TTGCTAGTTTGATGGACGTCTCTGGACGTTCTTGGAAGAGGGTCTGGTGCCGCAAAGAGGATTCGAACCCCTGACCCACGCATTACGAATGCGTTGCTCTACCAACTGAGCTATTGCGGCGTTGTAATGCTGAAAGGGGCCGCATTCTAACCCGTAGGCCCCACCGACGAAAGGCTGGCACTATCCTTCACCACTTGGCGCAGCGCTTTGGGCAGGGCGAATATCACATGTTCCTTGCGCCCGGCCAGTTCCTCGGCCACTTCGCCGCCCCAGGCGCGCAATTGCTCGATGACCCCCTGCACCAAAATCTCGGGCGCCGATGCCCCGGCTGTGACCCCGACGCCCGCCACACCCTCAAACCACTCGCGGTGCAGGTCTTCCGGGCCGTCCACCAGATATCCCGGTTTGCCGTTTTTCCCAGCCATTTCGCGCAGGCGATTGGAATTGGAACTGGAACTGGAACCGACCACAACCAGCACTTCGCAGCGGCCGATCAAATCCTTGACCGCATCCTGGCGATTTTGCGTGGCGTAACAAATATCCTCCTTTACCGGAGCCTTCAAACCCGGAAATCGGGCCCGCAGCGCGCTGACGATTTCCGCCGTATCGTCCACCGACAACGTGGTTTGTGTGACGAAGGCGAGATGTTCGGGGTCGCGGACGGCCAAGCCAGCCACATCTTCCACCGTCTGGACCAAATAAATCGAACCGCCCAATGTAGCGTCGAATTGCCCGATCGTGCCTTCCACCTCCGGATGCCCGGCGTGGCCGATCAAGAACACCTCGCGCGCCTCGCGCGCATAACGAGTGATTTCCATGTGCACTTTGGTGACCAGCGGGCAGGTGGCATCGAACACATTGAGGAGGCGGCGCTTGGCCTCTTGTTGCACGATGCGCGGAACGCCATGCGCACTGAAAATCACGGTGGCGCCGTCCGGCACCTCATCCAACTCATCGACGAACACTGCGCCGATGGTGCGCAGGCGATCGACCACATATTTATTGTGCACGACCTCGTGGCGCACGTAGATGGGCGCGCCAAACAGCGCGACGGCGCGCTCGACGATGTCTATCGCTCGATCGACGCCTGCACAGAATCCGCGAGGATTAGCCAACAGTATGTGCATCAGGTTTTCTGCTTCTTCTCGAACAGGGCATCCAACAGTAAACAGGCGGCGCCCACAGTGATTGCCGAATCTGCGACGTTGAATGCCGGAAAATACGCCCCATCCCAATGAAAATGAATGAAATCGATCACGTAACCCAGGCGAATGCGGTCGATCACATTGCCGATCGCTCCGCCCAGCACCAAAGCGAGGCCGCCTGCGAGCAAGGCGTGCGCACCGGGCGGCAGCTTGAACAACCACACGATGATACCGATGCTGACGGTCACCGCCAAACAAATGAATACCCAACGCTGCCAGCCCGAGGCATCAGCCAAGAAGCTGAAAGCGGCGCCCACATTGTGCATGCGCGTGATGTCGAGTACGGGGAGAACTCTGGTGAACTCGAATTCGAGAAAATGACGTGCAATGAAGGTTTTGCTGACTTGATCCGCCAAAACAACGAAAAAAGACATCAACAGCCAAGGACCGGTCCGGGTTCCACTCTCTTGTATACTCATGCGAAGCAACGCTCCTCACCCGGCCCCTCGATATTGACGACACAGCGGGCGCAAAGTTCGGGGTATCGCGGATCGCCGCCCACATCGCTGCGCAAGTGCCAGCACCTCACGCACTTCGGCTGCGTGCTGGGTTCGACCGCGATCCACACTCCGGGTTCGCTGCTGGGCACCGTCGAGGCGGGAGGATGCACGGATTCGACGATGCGCGCCTGGCTTGTGATCAACAAGAACCGCAACTCATCTTGCAGACCGGCAAATCGTGCTGCCTGCGCCGCGGGAGCGAATATTGTCACCTCTGCCTCGAGCGGCGCGCCGATGGCTCCCGCAGCCCGCAAGCGTTCCAAGTCGCGGGCCACGTCGGCTTTCAGGGCGATGAACGCAGGCCAATCGATCCCATGCTCTCGCTCCGCACCCGGTGGGAATTGGTGCCAGGTGGTCAGGAACACGGATTCGGTTCTTTCGCCGGGTAGAAAGCTCCAAACCTCTTCGGCGGTGAAGCTCAATATCGGCGCCAGCCATCGGACCATGGCCTCCGCCACATGGTGCATGGCAGTCTGCGCCGAGCGGCGCGGCGCGCTCGTCGTCCCGGTCGTGTAGAGACGATCCTTGATGATGTCCAAATAGAATGCGCCCAATTCGACCACGCAGAAATTGTGGATTTTCTGGTATATGTCGTGAAACTCGTAGTTGCGGTAGGCAGTCACCACATCAGTCTGCAGAGCGAAAGCCTTGCCGATGGCCCACTGATCGATGGCCACCAAATCATCAAAGGCCATCGCGTGCTTTGCGGGATCAAAGCCATGCAGATTTCCCAGCAGGAATCGCAGCGTGTTGCGCATGCGGCGATATGAATCCGCCATGCGTTTGAGGATCTCATCGGAGACGCTCATTTCATTGGCATAGTCAGTCGCTGCAACCCATAGCCGCACCACGTCTGCGCCGAGAGTGCTGGTCAATTTCTGCGGCACCAGCGTGTTGCCGACGGACTTGGACATCTTGCGGCCCTTCTCATCCACGGTAAATCCATGCGTCAGCACGCCGCGGTAGGGCGCGCGGCCGTGCATGGCCACCGAGGTCAGCAGAGAACTGTGAAACCAACCGCGGTGCTGGTCCGAGCCTTCCAAATATAAATCGGCAGGCACGGTAATCTCCGGGCGTATCTGCGGCAGGCAATGATGCACCACTCCGGAATCGAACCAAACATCCATCACGTCGGTGGCCTTGTCGTATTGATCCGCGCCGGAACCCAACAAGGCCGCCGGATCCAAATCGAACCATGCGTCAATGCCCGCCTTCTCCACCTGCTTTGCGACCTCTTCGATGAATTCGGCGGTTCGCGGATGCAGTTCGCCCGTCAGCTTGTCGACGAACAAAGGAATGGGCACTCCCCAAGTGCGCTGTCTCGACACACACCAATCGGGGCGGCCCGCGATCATGCTGCTGATGCGCTGCTCGCCCCAGCCCGGCATCCAATCCACATGCGAAATCGCCTCCAATGCGCCCTTGCGCAGGCCCGCCTGATCCATGCTGATGAACCACTGCGGTGTGGCGCGAAAAATCACCGGGGTCTTGTGACGCCAGCAATGCGGATACGAATGATGCACGGGCTCGACCTTGAGTAGCGCGCCGCATTGCCCCAACACCTCGATTACATGAGAATTGGCATCGAATACTTGTTCGCCCGCGAACAGCGGCGTTGCCGCCAGGAACTTACCATCGCCCCCCACGGGATTTTCGATTTCCAATCCGTAGCGGCGCCCCACATTGTAATCGTCAAGGCCATGTCCCGGCGCCGTGTGTACCGCACCGGTACCGGCGTCGAGAGTCACATGATCGCCGAGCACCACCGGCACCTGCCGTTCGTAAAAAGGATGTTGCAAAAGCAAGTGTTCGATCGCAATGCCTTTGGCGGTCGCGATCAGGTACCAAGCAGTGACGCCCAAAGCCTTCATGACCGCGTCGATCAATTCGCTCGCAATCACCAAGCGCTCCAATCCTTTCCCCAAATCGAACTCGATCAGCGCGTAAGTGAACTGCGGATGCACGGCAACCGCTCGATTCGCAGGCAGCGTCCACGGGGTCGTGGTCCAAATGGCCACCGAAGTGGCCGCCGCCCCGACGTCGATGCCGAAGCGCTTCGCCAAATCCCCGGCATCGGCCACCGCGAAGCGCACGTAAATACTCGGCGACGTTTTGTCCTCGTACTCGACTTCTGCCTCCGCCAGTGCCGATCGGCAGTTCAAGCACCAGTGCACGGGCTTGTAGCCCTTATACACATGGCCGTTCTTGATGATCAGCGCAAAGGCCCGCAACTGTTCGGCCTCGAAACGCGGCATCATCGTCATATACGGATGATCCCAATCGCCGAGCACTCCCAGGCGTTTGAAATCCGCACGCTGCGCATCCACCTGCTTGTGCGCGTACTCGCGGCACGCAGCCCGAAACGACTTGGCATCGATCTTTTGTCCGACGCGGCCGTGAGTCTTTTCGACTTGCATTTCGATGGGCAGCCCGTGACAGTCCCACCCGGGCACGTAGGGCGCATCGTAGCCGTCTAAAGTCCGCGACTTGACGATGATGTCCTTGAGAATTTTGTTGACGGCATGACCCAAATGAATGGCGCCATTGGCATAGGGCGGCCCATCGGTCAGCACGAAGGAGGGTCTGCCCTTGGACATGTCGCGAATCTTGCCGTACAGGTCACTTTGCTCCCACGCTGCGAGCATCGCGGGCTCCCTGTTGGCAAGATCCGCCTTCATGGGAAAACCGGTATTCGGTAAATTAATCGTCTGTTTATAATCAGCCACAATCCACCTTCGACAACAGATCTCGCGCCTGCGCGCCATCGATCTGCATTTGCCTCATCATTGCGTCCACGGAATCGAACTTGACCTCATCCCGCAGCTTAGCGACGAACTCGACCTCCATGGAACAGCCATACAGGTCGCCGGAAAAATCGAACACATGCACTTCGAGCAGCGGCTCGGTTCCATGAACCGTCGGCCGCGTGCCGAGACTGGCCACGCCTGGCCGCCGTCCCGAACCGATGCCGTATATCCACACCGCTGATATTCCCCATACCGGCGATTTACGCCGCCTCAACCGCAGATTCGCCGTTGGAAAGCCCAGCGTCCGGCCTAGCTTTGACCCGTGCACCACTCGGCCCAGCATTCGATACGGGCGGCCCAGAAGTCGTGCGGCGTAGCCGTAGTCCGCTCGCTCCAAACACTCGCGTACGGCAGTACTGCTGACACGCACACCATCGAATACGAAAGGCGCGATCTGTTCGACACCAAATCCGTGCGCCCGTCCGGCAATCCGCAAGCTCTCGATGGTGCCGCCGGCATTGCTGCCATAACGAAAATCATCGCCCACAACCATATGTCGCGTGCCCAAGCCTTGGACGATCAAATCATCGATGAATGCCCGAGGAGTCATCGCGCGCATGTGTTCATCGAAGCGCAATGTCACCAAGCGCTCCACCCCCTGGCTCGCCAGTGCAAGAAACTTCTCCCGCCATCGAGTCAGACGCGCCGGCGCTCCCTCGGGATCGATGAACTCCTTAGAACTGGGCTCGAAGACCAGCACCGTCGCCTTGGAACGTAATTCGGCGGCACGCGCTTTGAGGGCGCAAATCATCTGCCGGTGACCCAAATGTACGCCATCGTAATTACCCACGGTCAAAACGCAGCCGCGGTGACGGCGCGCAAGATTGTGTAGACCGCGAACTAGTTCCATGGCGAAAGGCCGTGATTATACTCAGGTTTCCGACGAGCCAATCAGCCCACTATAGCAAGG
>JALYIW010000018.1 GCA_030775625.1 Pseudomonadota bacterium
TCCAGGTACTGAACCAACGCAATCAACTGATAATCGTTGGCTTTGATATTAAAAACCACACGACCGCCCTTCAAGACGCTCGCCTTCGGATGCGCTTTTTTTACCTCTTCCTGCGTCTTCCAGTCCGCTGCTCCCGCGATCGCGAGCCTGGCGTAATATTGAGATCGCGCAGCCTTGTTTCCCCTATGGCCGGCCCGTGACTTGAAATAAGCTTCCACGATATCCGTGCCGATAACGATCATGGAGGCAAAGCATGCTTTAAGTTCCCAAAATGGAACCGAGAATTCCATTTTATGGAATGCAGATCCGCTGGATTCGCTGCGCCATCCGGTGAGATCCGTCGACTTGACGCAATTCCTTTCGGCATCTATCGCCGTCTATCGTCCCTAAGCGGAATTTTTTGGCGGTAGATCTGACGGTAAGCTTGGCGTGCCCTCAGCAGAAATCTCGTTATTTCAGGTGCTTATAAGTGCCGGAGACAATTGAGTGGGAGTGACCAGGGCGCAATCCCATTTTGGCACGGTCGGCCGCGGTAGTGAACCCTGAGTTTCTGGGCAAAACTGGCAAAAACCATTTTTTGCGCGCGCTGGTCAACGTTGGGCGCCCGTTAACATCTAAGCGGTATTGTGATGTGTATCGACAGCAAGCTGCCTCCAGCGCGCGGCCACGCCGAGCAAAGCAATCAATGAGAAGACCACACCTGCGTAAAAGGTTTTTTCTGCGCCATGGCGATCCCATAACCACCCTGCGATTGCACTTGCAATAAGCATGGCCACGCCGCTCAGCAAATTGAAAACACCGAATGCAGTACCTCGAAGGTCGGCCGGTGCCGTATTGGCGACCATCGTCGCAAGCAGGCCTTGTGTCATGCCCATGTGGATGCCCCAGAGTCCTACCCCTCCCACGATAGTCCACCAGTGGCGTCCGCTGGCCAGCACCAGGTCAGCGGCGATCAGCACGATTAACCCGCAGGCAAGCAACGTGGCGTGGCTCATACGATCGGAGAGCCAGCCAAAAGGATAGGCGGATCCTGCGTAGATGAGGTTCATGGCCACCATAACCAGCGGGACGAGCGCGGTTGCCACACCCGATTGCTGCGCCCGAAGCACCAGAAAGGCTTCGCTGAACCGAGCTAGCATGAAGATGGCTCCGATGCCAACGACCCACCAATATGGACGGCCAAGGCGACGCAGATTCTCCCGCTTGATCGGATTAGTGCGCCTTGCGCCCTGGAGTCGCTCAGGCTCCTGAATTCCAAAGATCAATAGGGCAACGGCCAGAAGACCCGGGAAGACGGCGAGCCAGAACACCCGTCGGAAGTCATTGGACCAGAGCAGCATCAGCCCGACGGCCACGAGCGGACCCACAAACGCTCCCACTGTATCAAGCGACTGGCGCAGGCCGAACGCTGCTCCGCGCACCTCGGGCGGCGTGATATCGGCCACCAAAGCGTCACGTGGGGCACCCCGAATGCCTTTGCCAATGCGATCAATCAGCCGTGCGACGACCACGATACCAGTGCTCGAAGCAATGGCAAACAGCGGTTTGGCACACGCTCCCAAAGTGTATCCAAACACCGCGAGTCCCTTGCGTTTGCCTATGTAATCGCTGAGAACGCCGGAGAATACTTTCACGATGAGGGCCGTGGATTCGGCCAGGCCTTCAATGATCCCCACCGCGAAGGCGCTGGCGCCGAGCGCACCCATCAAGAACATCGGAAGAAGGCTGTGGATCATTTCTGAGGAAATGTCCATGAGCATGCTCACAAAGCCTAACACCCATATGCCAGTCGGTATGCGGTTGAGGGAGGCAGTGCCTGGCATAGTGCTCTTTGAGATCGTCGGGTTCAGGCGGGCGCTGCTTGACTCATCCATGTCATCGAAAGCTTTGCCGGATATTCTGACTGATGATCGTTGGTGGGCTTACCCTCTATCCCGGTTAATGGCGGTGAGCATGGTGCTCGGATCCGTGGCTTTTGCAATCCTTCATCCTACCTGGGTCATAATCCAATGAATCGAATTTCACTGCCGATGGCCACTATCCTTTGGGCACTCTGGATCGGCACCGAGAGCGCTGCAAGCCGGCGGTGACCGGTAGCAGCAAATACTAGCGGAACAGATAACCAACCTATAGGGTGACCGATAGAAGCGCGTTGACTGTCGAAGCACTTCACCCCTTTCGGCATCTATCGCCGTCTATCGTCCCCAAGCGGAAGTTTTTGGCGGCAGATGTGACGGTAAGTTTGGCGTACCCTGAAAAAAAGTCGTGTATTTTCCAATACCTATTCGTGCAGGAGACAATTGAGTGGGAGTGACCATGGCGCTTCCCAAGTCTGGCACGTGCGACCCATGTAGTTAAGCCCAGGTTTCAGGGCAATATTGGCAAAAACCCGCCTTTTGGCGCGCTGTGCTGGAATGCTGGGCTCACCAACGCCTTGGCCCCCATTCGCAATTCCGATACAGAATTCTGTATGATCTTTCCATGAAGACAACGCTCGACATCAACGACCAGTTGCTCGCCGACGCGAAGGCGCTGGCCGCTCAGCAGCGCACCAGCCTGACCCGTGTGATTGAGGAGGGCCTCCAACTCCGACTTCGAAGCCAGGCGGCGCCGCAACGCGGCAAGCTGCGCCTTCCCGTATTTAAGGGACGCGGTGGCTTGGCGGCTGGCGTCGATCCGCTGAGCAACAAGGCAATGTTGGCAGCATTGGGCGATGACGCCTGACGTCAACGTCCTCGTTGCTGCTTCGCGCAGCGACCATCCTCACCATCGTATCGCTCGCAGCTGGCTTGAAGACGCCGCCTCAGCTGCCGCTTCGGGCGGCACTTTAATTCTTATGCCAATGGTGCTTGCCACCTTCCTGCGGCTGGTAAGCAGTCCCAAGATTTTCCAGAACCCAACGCCGGTCGAGGACGCCGTGGCCTTTGTCGATGCGCTGCTTGCCGCTCAATGTGTCCACCTCGCATCGCTCGGCCCTGAATGGCCGCGCCTGCGGCAACTTTGCATCGAGAAGCAGCTCAAGGGAAATGCTGTGCCGGATGCGTGGCTTGCCGCTGCTACGATCCAACTTGGGGAGCACCTGGTCAGTTTTGATCGTGACTTCAGGAAGTTGATTGGTAGGTCGCAGTTCACGTTGCTCGAATCGGCAGCCGGTTAATCGGTATCTATCGCCTACTATTGCCACCAAGCGAGATTAACGACGGTATATCTGACGGTAAAAGTGACGCATCCGGACAAGAAGTTTCCTGTTTTCAAATGCTTGCGGACGCCGGCGACGATTGAGTGGGAGTGAGGGGTGGCTGGAGGCCTTGAAATATCGGTTTCACAAACCGACATTTCAAGGTAGTATCCAAGGGTGATCGAGCGCCACTTCCATCTACAGACTGTCACGCGGCTGCTCGGCCGATTTCCGGTCGTCGGCCTGTTGGGTGCGCGACAGGTCGGCAAGACGACGCTCGCTGCCGCCATTGCGCGCAACTCTAAGGTCGATGTCACGCGTTTCGATCTTGAGGATCCGGCGGCAGTCGCCCGCCTGGCCGACCCCATGCTGGCGTTGGGCGGCCTCCGGGGGTTGGTGATACTCGATGAGGTGCAGAACCGTCCGGAAC
>JALYIW010000019.1 GCA_030775625.1 Pseudomonadota bacterium
GTTTTTGGCCGCCCAGGCCTTGGTCACACCAAATACCTTATCGGGAATGGCATCGAAGAATTCATCGTCGGTAGCGATGGGCACGCCGACATTCTTGAAGATGGCCTGCTGATTCCACGGTTCGCCGACGCAATAGCCGCTGATGGTGCCCGCTTCCATGGTGGCCGGCATTTGCGGCGGCGGCACCACGGACAACAACACATCGGCATTGATCTGGCCCGACACATCGGTGGCCGAGTAAAACCCAGGATTCAATCCACCCGCCGCCAACCAGTAACGCAGGCTATAGTTGTGGCTGGACACCGGAAATACGATGCCCATCTTCAGCGGTTTGCCCTGTGTTTTGAATTCCGCCACCACTGGCGCCAGCACCGCGGCACTCACCGGATGCCTGACTTTGCCTGACTGATCCTTGGGAATTTTGTCCTTGATCTTGTTATAGATATCATTGGAAATGGTGATGCCCTTGCCGTTGATGGCCATGCCGTACACGGTGTACATCTCGGCCTTAGTGCCGATGCCGAGAGTGGCGCCCAAGGGTTGACCCATGAGCATGTGCGAACCATCCAACTCGCCGCTGATGACGCGATCCAGCACTACCTTCCAATTCGATTGCGCTTCCAGCGTGACGTACAGGCCTTCGTCTTCGAAATAGCCTTTTTCATAGGCAATGGCCAGCGGTACCATGTCGGTGAGTTTGATGAAACCTAGCTTGATCTGTTCTTTTTCCAGCTTCAGGGGTTTGGCATCCGCAGCGCTCGTGGCGAGCAATGCAATGGCAACCGCCGCAACCAGTTTTAAGCCGCGGCGACGCGTTATCGCTGCCAATACGGGTCCGTCGCTGAGCACGTTGACCGCAACAGGTCTTGCCCCCGCGGACCGAAATGTCAATCTTCCCATTTGAATCTCCCGAAATGCGCCCAAAAAAAAGCCGACGTTCCGCACACATCCGGGGATGCATGCGAAAGTCGGCGGCGTTGCCTGACAGGCCTAAGGGGCCTGTGCTTTGAGCTTGGTATATGCATGGCGCGTGCCACGCATTGCGCATTGCGGGAATAGTCTTTCAGATCAAGCGTTAATTCAGCTTCTCCAAACCTGGGAGTTCAAAGAAAGCACGCGTCGGTGTGCTAAGACGGAGCGGCACGTAACCTGCGGCGCACGAACTTCGTGCGGCTAGGCTCACAATCATGGGGGGCGCGCAGCGGCGATGCCGCGTCACGTAAAGCTTAGGCGGCCTGCAATTTGAAACGAGACACGCCGTTGCGCAATCCACTTGAAACTTGGTTCAATTCACTGATGGCCGCGCTCGATTGATTTAACGAATCAACGGTTTGGCGCGCTGCCGCGGTCAACAGGGTGAGGGATTCGCTGATCTGCTCCGCGCCGCTCGACTGAGCCTGCATGCCTTCGTTAACCGATTCGACCCGTGGTGCGAGCTGCTGCACCTCGTGGATGATTTGCGAGAGTTGGCCGCCGACATGCTGTATTTCCTGTATGCCGCGCCGCACTTCCTCCGAGAACTTATCCATACCCATGACGCCGGCGGCGACGGCCGACTGGATGTCCTTCACCATTTGCTCAATGTCATACGTGGCGACCGCGGTCTGATCGGCGAGGCGGCGAATTTCGGTCGCCACGACTGCAAAGCCGCGCCCATATTCACCCGCCTTCTCTGCTTCGATGGCCGCGTTGAGTGACAGCAAATTGGTTTGATCTGCGACCTTGGTAATGGTCGTGACAACCTGGGTGATATTTCCCGCTTTTTCGTTGAGCACGGCCAACTTTGCGTTGATCGAAGCGGCCGCTTCCATGACGCGGCCCATGGTGCCTTCCATATTCGATAGCCCCGCTTGTCCGCTGCCCGCAAGAACTGCCGATCGTTCCGTGACCTGCGCAACTTCACTCATCATCGTGACCAGACCCTTCGAGGTCGCCGAAATTTCCCTGGAAGTGGCGCCGATTTGAGTCGTGGTCGCGGCAATCTCAGTCGCCGTTGCTTGTTGCTGCTTGGTCGTGGCCGAGATCTCGGTGACTGACGTGTTGACTTGAGAGCTTGATTTTTGCACCTGACCAACCAAAGCCGTCAATTCGTCAGTCATGCGATTGAAACCGTCCGCCAAGACATGAAATTCGTCATGTCGTTCCAGGGTGAGCCGCGTGGAGAAGTCCCCGGCGCGCATCACATCGACGATGTCGTTCAGTTGCTTGAGCGGACGGCTAATGCCGCGCAGCAGGTAGTAAGCCCCGACACAGGTGAATACGAGCGTCAACAAGAAACTTGCCAGCATTCGGATCTTTGCACTCAAGATCGCAGCGGAAATTTCCTCGACAGAGCGTTCTGCGCTCGCCTTATTCAAATTCACTGTAGCCTGGATTGCATCGCGCGCTTTCTCGAGTGCCGGATCGAGACGATCGCGCCACATCTCATTGACCTCCTTGTATTTCAAATCGGCATTCAGTTGCAGGATGTCATGCTCAAATCGCTCATACGGGGCAACCTGCGCTTTGAACGCCGCGAAGAGTTCCCGATCCTCGGCGGTGCTGATCCTGCTCTCAAACTTGCGAATAGATGCTTCAAATTTCGCCTGGTTGACTTGCCAGCGCTGCTCCAGTTTCTGCGTCGCGAGAATGTCGGCTTGGCCGAGTTGCTCTACCGTCAATGCGTAACTCATGATCAAGTTACCCGCAATCTCATTGCTCAAGTCCAGTCCCGGTATCGAGTCCGTCGCGGCACTGGTTGCTGCCTTTTCAATCGTCGCGAGGCGTGTCCATGCGATGCCTCCCATGACCATCATCAGCGCCAGAATGATCGCAAAACTGCCCAGCAATCTCCGCCGAATCGTCCATGTCTTCATTTGAGCTCACTCCGTCAACTGCCGAATACTGTAAGTTCGCTTAAGATCACGACCGCTGAGAAAGGGGGGTGTGGCGTCGTGATCGCGGCTGTATCGTTTGTCAAAGGCTATTGGCTGCTCTTTTTCTTGAATGCATTCAATTCATAGTTGAACTTGTCTGCAATGCCTACGAGCTTGTCTATCGCCGAATTTGCGGTTTGGATTTCAAGCGCGCTATTCGCGCGAGTGGCGCAGCTCTGGAAGTCTTTCACCGCCGCTTCGTAAGCCCGAATGGATTGCATTGCGGACATCATGTCTTCGCGGCTGGCGGTGGCCCCGTCGGGCGGACGGGGAGGGGTCGGCGGCGCAGCGCAATCCGCAAATGCCTGGAGACAGCCTAAGCAGGCGATCAACCCGACTACTGCAAATGCTCTCATAGAATGATCCTCCCACTGCTTGCGAAACGGCCTGGTGGTCTCAAGCGCGGCCACTGTGATCCAATTTGGCGGCGTAAACGTTGAGACATCGCACATTCTGTAAAAGGCCCACCGACAAGAGACTGGGTCAAATATGTGTCGCGGCGCTTACTCGACTTTGACCTCCGCCCTTTGAGCACGGCGTCAGCGTATCGCCTCCCGGTGTGACGAAACTCGAGGCATGAGGGACAAGCCTCGCTTTGACGCGTTGTCCGTACAGATTCCGTAGGGGATTAATCAACGTATTGATTCAACTTAAATTTTTACCCTGGGCGCAGCGGTAGTTGCGGTGCATCAATTATATTTCGACCAAGCACCCCTATGCGAACACCACCGCAATTGAGCATAGCCCTGCGCAACGAGATGGCAGACGTCGTGAAATCCAAAGTCGCCGCCGGTGAGTATGCGAGCGAAAGCGAAGTGATCCGTGACGGATTATCGAGCGCTGCTGGCGCGCGATCGCGCCGTCGAGATCGGGCTCATGAGCAAGTTAGGTCCCTGTTATGGACACACATGCATAAACGAAATTGAATTAAACCGCTTCGCGCTACCCGGAAAGTTGGCGCCACACGACAGCCGATGTCGGCTAGTTTCTCGTAGTCCCCGCAGTTCGAACACACACAGGATCTCACAACGCGACCCGAATCTTTTCCTTACCAATATTTACAGCCGCGCGGGCCTGCGCCGCCTTGACAGCTTTCCCAGCGACAGGGCAGCCTGCGTGACGTGCTTCGAGGTCTGTGGCATGTGACTGACCTCGTACGCTATCGCTGCGTCAACTGAAAAAAATAACCAAGGGCTGATCAAACACCTGTCGGGGAACCGAAGGGGCATTCATGATAAATAAATATAGAGCATTGCTGACTCTTGTCGGTCCAATGATTTTATGCGCAAGCGCTTATGGAGTTGCCTTTGCAGCGGCCGCGGCGTCGAGCGAGGCGAGTCTTAGCGAAATCGTGGTCACCGCGACGAAACAGGCGCAGTCGCTCAGCCGGGTGGCCGAGAGCGTGTCGGTGGTCAGCCAGAAATCGATGGACGAGAGAAGCATCCGCAGCGTCAACGATTTGGCGCGCGAGGTGCCGGGTTTGACTTTCCGCAACGCCAATGTGGGCGCGCAATCCGCGGCCCAAGGTCCGCTGATCGCGATCCGCGGCGTCTACAGCAATGCCGGCGCCGCCACCACCGGCGTCTATCTCGACGATGTGCCCTTGCAAAAGCGCATGGCTCCCGGCGCAGGCACCGGCAACGGCACGCCGCTGCCGGAGCTCTATGACCTGGAGCGAGTTGAAGTTTTGCGCGGACCGCAGGGCACGCTGTTCGGCGGCTCGTCCGAAGGCGGGGCCATCCGATTCATCACTCCCACGCCAAGCCTCACCGACATGTCAGGCAGTGTTCGAGTCGAAGGCTCCGAAACGCGCGGCGGCGATCCCAGCGGCGAAGTGGCCGCCGCGATCGGCGGACCGATCGTCAAGGACCTGCTGGGCTTCAGGATGAGCGTCGTCAAGGGCCACGAAGGCGGCTATATCAGTCACGTCAATGTCGGCGAATATACGAACCTTCCGGTGGGTGCCGTCCTCTATAAGAATTCAAACACAGAAGACCACACCTCGGGCCGCGCCGCGCTGTTGTGGCAGCCCAACGAGAACCTGCAGGTCACGCCGGCCGCCTATCTGCGGCGCGAAAAGGTTGCCGACTCCAGCGATTATTGGACCAACATCCAGGCGGTCACCTCACCGGCCGAGACCATTGGCGCCTACCACCGTCCCGCGGTGACCTATCCGGCGCAGACCCTGGGCTTCGGTAAAACCGGCATTCTGTCGCCCGACCCCTCCCAGTCGCGCCTCGATGTATTCAGCCTTACAATCAACAATCGCATGAACTTCGCCACCCTGACGTCCGTAACGGGCTATTCGATCGACCAAAGCACGGGCTACGGCACCATCAATACGAATCAATACAACGCGGCGACATCGGCGGTTGCGGGAAGTCCCGGCGTTCAGGTTTACGATGGGTACATCTCGCCAACGGCGTACACCTATCCGGCCGGCACCGTCATCAACGGCGTAGATGTAAGCGGTCAGCCTGACCCGGCCACCAATACGGGCTCCCAATACTTCAAGAATAATCGCACCCAGATATCCGAAGAGTTTCGGTTGGCGTCGCCGCAAAATCAGACGGCGACCTGGACCGCCGGGGCATACGTCTCGAAATCGCGCAACCCGGCTCATCTGACGATCTCGGAATATCTGCAGCCCGAGTACATCGCGTTCCTGGGAAGAACGAGCTTTGGAGCGAGCCCGGATGTTTCGGAACGCGATGTCAGCATGAACGAGAGCTCTTACGCGCTATTCGGCGATGGCACCTACGCGGTTACCGACAAGCTCAAGATCGAAGCCGGGCTGCGCGTAAGCCGGGAGGTCTTTGATTTCGACCAGTGTCTGTGGGGGACAAATTTCGTCACGTCGGCTTGTACGCCGAACTTCCACGTCAGCGGACAGCTCAGCAAGACGCCGGTACTGCCGAAATTTGGCGTCAGCCATCAACTGACCGACAACGACATGCTCTACGCGAACGTGTCCCGCGGCTTCCGCAATGGCGGTTTGAATTCGCAACTGCCTCCGACCGGCGGCTGCGCCGGCCACTCCGATCCGCAGACCTACAACCCCGACTATGTCTGGACGTATGAAGGGGGCGCCAAGGTCAAGTTCCTCGACGATCGCGCCACCCTTAATGCGTCGATCTACCAAACGAATTGGAGCGGTATTCAAATCACCGAATCGATCAGCGGCT
>JALYIW010000020.1 GCA_030775625.1 Pseudomonadota bacterium
CTTGCGCTCATGTCGATCGGGACGCTGACAATCGCCCTCGTCCCCGGATATGAAACGATTGGATTGTTCGCGCCGATTTTGGTCGTGCTCGGTCGCTTGTGTCAGGGCTTTTCCGCGGGCGTGGAATTGGGTGGTGTTTCCGTGTACCTCTCCGAGATAGCGACCCCTGGACACAAGGGTTTTTATGTATCGTGGCAGTCGGGGAGCCAGCAGGTGGCGGTGGCTTTTGCGGGAGTGCTGGGCTTCGCCCTCTCCAATCTGATGTCACCCCTCGATCTGCAGGCATGGGGCTGGCGTGTCCCACTCATCATCGGCTGTCTCATCGTTCCGTTCATCTACATGATCCGCCGTACTCTGCAGGAGACCGAGGACTTCTCGGCGCGCAAGCACCATCCGACACCGTCCGAAATCTATGCCGGCATGCTGATTCACTGGCGCATCGTGATCGCCGGCGTAGCGATGGTACTGATGACCACCGTGTCGTTCTACACCATCACCGCGTATACGCCCACTTTCGGCAAAGAGGTCCTCAAGCTGTCGCAGAGTGATTCGCTGCTGGTCACACTGTGCGTCGGCGTCTCGAATCTGTTTTGGCTGCCGGTCATGGGATCTTTGTCGGACCGGATCGGCCGTACTCCGTTGCTGGTGACGTTTGCGATTTTGGCGATTCTCACGGCCTATCCGGCCATGGCGTGGCTGGTTGATGCGCCGAGTTTCATCAGGCTGCTGATCGTCGAACTATGGCTGTCTTTCATCTACGCGAGCTATAACGGCGCCATGGTCGTGCATCTGACCGAGATCGTGCCGGTCGCGGTACGTACGGCCGGCTTCTCGCTGGCCTACAGTCTCGCGACCACCGTCGGCGGATCGACCCCGCTGATCGTGACCTATTTGATTCATGCCTCTGGCAATCGTGCGATGCCCGGCGTTTGGTTGTCGCTGGCGGCGGCCATCGCCCTCGTCGGTATTTTGGTGAGCCGTAAGGCCGCGCGCGGCCCGAATGTTTCAAGGTGATTATCAGTTTCGTTTACCTTAAGGAGAACTTCATGCTTGTGGCGCGCGCGCGAAATGTCCGGTTGGTGGGGACGGGATTGTTGATGGGGCTCATTGCCGGTACGAACGCCCAATCGGCACCCGCGGATTCCTCGCTGAAAGTGTTGCAAACCTGGCATCTGGATGGCCCCGGCGGCTGGGACTATCTCACGCTAGACTCCGCCGCCCAGCGCCTGTTCGTGAGTCACTCGACGCGTGTCGATGTAATCGACACGCGGTCGGGGAAGTTGATAGGCGCAATCCCGGACACGAATGGCGTTCACGGTATCGCTTTGGCCGAGGATCTGCAGCGTGGATATACGAGTAACGGTAAGGCGGACACGGTGACCATGTTCGATCTCGACACGCTGGCCGTGATCAAGGAAGGGCCGATTTCCGGCCGCAATCCCGATGCGATATTGTACGAACCAATGGGTAGGCATGTGTTCACGTTCAACGGGCGCAGCAAGGACGTCACCGTTCTCGACGCCGCCAATTTGAAGGTCGTCGCCACTCTACCGCTACCGGATAAACCGGAATTTGCGGTCGACGACGGTCGGGGGCATATCTATGCCAACATCGAAAGCGAATCTGGGCAGATAGTGGTGATCGACAGCCGGAAATTGACCATCACGGCCACGTGGACCTTGCCCGGTTGCGCAAGTCCCACCGGGCTTGCCATGGATAAAGCGCACGGTCGTCTGTTCTCGGTGTGCGACGGCAAGGTCATGGCGGTTACCGACGCAACCACCGGCAAGCAGGTCGCCAAGGTCGCCGTCGGTGAGGGTCCGGATGCAGTGGCGTACGATGCCAAACATGGTCGGGTATTCAGTTCTAACGGCGAAGGAACTCTCACGGTGGTGCATCAGGAGTCCGCCGATCACTATCGTGTGATTGACTCGCTGCAGACTAAACGCGGCGCACGCACCATGGCGCTCGATTCGGCGAGCGGCATGGTGTACTTGGTCAGCGCCGACTTCGGACCGTTGCCCGCCGCGGTGCCTGGACTACCCCGCCCGCGCCCAGTGCCGATACCGGGTACCTTCACGGTGTTGGTCGTTGGGGCGCCTTGAGGGGCGCCTCGCACGTTGCGGAGCCAACAGCCTCAGGTAATGTGCCGCGCATCGCACAAATAAGCGTTGGGTTCGATCTTTATAGCGTATTATCGAGCCGTTTTTTTCAGGCCTTGCTGCCGTGAACTGGCAAGCCCACGGCCCGTAAGGCTTCGCAAGCTAACGAGGGAGTCGCTGATGCTTCGATATCTCCTTAAATCCAAAATACATCGCGCCACCGTCACGCGTTGCGAATTGCACTACGAGGGCTCATGCGCGATCGATCAGGCCTTGCTCGATGCAGCGGATATCCGCGAGAACGAGCAAGTGCACCTCTGGAATGTCAACAATGGCGAGCGGCTGGTCACTTATGCGATCTGCGCCGCGCCCGGCAGCGGCACCATATCTCTCAACGGCTCGGCCGCACGCCGCGCCAGTGTGGGGGATTTAGTAATCATCGCCGCCTTCGGCCTGGTAGCGGACGAACAGATCGAGACACATCGGCCAAGGCTGGTGTTCGTCGATGCCAAAAATCGTCAGACCGAGCTGAAACACCGCGTAGCCATGCAGGAGGTTTAGGTAGGTGAGCGGTCTGAACTCGGAATCGCGGGGATACCCGCGATGACAGTTCGGCTCGATTACCGGATGACTCCCTATCTGGGCTCGCTCTTGCGGGAACGCGCCCTGGATGATCCTCTCGCATTGCAGTTCCTTCCCGATGAACGAGAACTGCATGCCTTGTCGTACGAGGCATCGGATCCCATAGGCGACCTTGCGTACAGTCCGGTCAAGGGAATCGTGCATCGCTACCCCGACAGGGTGCTCCTGAAAGTGGCGCATTCCTGTGCCGTTTATTGCCGATTTTGTTTTCGCCGCGAGATGATCGGTAGCCAGGGTGACGCGCTGCAAGGAGTCGAGCTGGATGCGGCAATTGACTATGTTCGCGCGCACCCCGAGGTGTGGGAAGTCATTCTTACCGGAGGCGACCCGCTGTCGCTCTCGAGTAGACGGCTCGCTGACATTCTCGGCAGGCTGGCATTGATCGATCACGTGAGCGTACTGCGAATCCATTCTCGGGTGCCGGTTGTGGCCCCCGACGCGGTTGACGAATCTTATGTGAGGGCGTTGACCCAGTCGAAGCCGATTTATTTTGCGGTGCACGTAAACCATCCAGCAGAAGCGACCGAGCCTGTAGTCTCGGCGCTGCGCCGATTATCGGAGGCTGGAGTCGTCTTGCTCAGTCAGACGGTGCTATTGAAAGGTGTCAACGACAGCGCGGCCGTGCTCGAAGCGCTGTTTCGCAAATTGGTGCTTCTCAAGGTTCGTCCATACTATTTGCACCACCCGGATTTGGCGCGAGGCACCTCGCATTTTCGGGTTCCCATTGAGGTTGGACAAGAGCTGATGCGCGTCTTGAGAGGTAGGTTATCCGGCTTGTGCCTACCGACGTATGTACTCGATATACCCGGGGGATTCGGCAAAGTGCCAATTGGTCCGGGATACCTCGACGGCAAATCAGCCGGCGGTTCCCGCGAGGTTATCGACAATCGAGGAATCCGGCACAGCTATCCTGAATGAGTTTCGCAACCCAAGGCGGTTGCGCGCACCCTTTCATCGGGTTGCATGCAAACTTTCATCGCTAGGCTCTTCGGCAAGGCCGAACTGCTCGACTTGTTCATTGAGAATTGCCTTCAACTCCGGCAGGCAAGACCCGCAATTGGTGCCGGCCTGCAAGAGCTGGCCGATTTGCTGGACGGAGCGCAAGCCGCGCTCCTGAATTGCTGCGCAAATGGTGTTGCGGCCGACCGTAAAGCAAGAACAAACCACCGGGCCGGCATCGCGGGCGTCGGAGCGCCGTCCAGCCAAAATACCTGCCCGGTCGCGATCGCTGAGGCGCTTTTTGGCAAATAAACTCGACAGCCATGCGCGCGATGGCAGGTCGGGTCGGGGCGAGACGAATACGCAGGCTTCGATACGATCCTCGACGATATGCGCGGCACGATACACACCGATGCTGCGATCGACGTATTCGAGCCAATCGATTTCGGGCGCGCTGGCATCGAGCATGCGTCTCGCCCATGGCGACCAGTTGGCGAACACCCTGCGTCCCGCGAGTTCGTAACGCAAACAATCGGCGCCCGGCGTCAAAGACCATGCGGTCGCATCGCGGATGAGCAGCGGCTTGCGGCTCAGCGCAAAGCCCTGCCATGCAACGACGAACGGCGCGACGCGTGCCGGCGTATGTTTGAGTTCGGGTTCGCCGGAGATGGGATCGACAGCCGGATTCACCAGCGCGCCGACACGCGCATCGCCGGCAAACTGCGAGTTCCAGTGCATGGGGACGAAAATGGTACGCCGGGAAATTTCGCCGCTGGTGCGCAAACGCGCAACCAACGACCCCCAACGCGTCTGTACCTGCACTAACTCTCCGGCGCGCACCCCGGCGAGCAGTGCATCTTGCGCGTGCATGTCGACGAACGGCTCCGGCGCATGCGCCATCAGGCGCGCGGATCGGCCGGTGCGGGTCATCGTATGCCACTGGTCACGAATACGGCCGGTGTTGAGCACCAGGGGATACTCGGTATCGGTGGCAAACTTGGGTAAGGAGGGCACCGTCGCGATGAATCGTGCGCGGCCGTCAGGATGATAAAAGCGGCCGTCCGCAAACATCTCGCGGGGGGGCGCGTGCGAGGCATGGTCCGGGTGCCCGCGAGCCTCGTCCGCGGCCGATGTAGGTTGTGGCCGCGGCCAGCGCGTTGGCGCCAGAGCGTCATACTCTGCGGGGGTTAGCCTGCCCAATGCGCCGATATCGAATGCCCGCGTTCCGCCGTTGCCGGCGGCCGACAATTGCGCATGCTCGATGAAGATTTCGTGGGACGATTTGAAGTCAAAGCCACTCTTGAAACCCATCCGCTGGGCAACCTCGCAAAACATCCACCAATCGGGCTTCGCCTCCGCGGGCGCGGGCAGGAAGGCGCGCTGCCGGGAGATGCAGCGCTCCGAGTTGGTGACCGTGCCGTCCTTTTCGCCCCACGACAGGGCCGGCAAGAGCACATGGGCGTGCGCGGTCGTGTCGGTGTCCGCGACGCAATCGGACACGACGACCAGTTCGCAGCGCTCCAGTGCGGCGCGCGCGCGGTTGGCATTCGGCATGCTCACCACGGGATTGGTGCCGGCGATCCAAACCGCTTTCACGCGTCCCGCATGGATCGCTTCGAACAAATCGACCGCCTTGTAGCCTGGGGTCGCGGCGATCGTCGGGCTGCCCCAAAAACCTCGCACGATATCGCGATGCGCCGCGCTGCGTAAATCCATGTGGGCCGCGAGTACATTGGCGAGGCCGCCCACCTCGCGTCCGCCCATCGCGTTCGGCTGCCCGGTAATGGAAAAGGGTCCCGCGCCCGGTCGACCGATGCGGCCCGTCAGCAGATGGCAATTGATGATGCTGTTGGCTTTGTCCGTTCCCGCGGATGATTGATTGACGCCTTGGGAAAACAGCGTGACGACGCGCGCCGTGCGGGCGAACAGCCGATAAAATTCTTCGAGCGTGGTTGCCGATATCCCGCAGAGCCGCGCCACTGCGGCGGTTTCGCCGGCCGTGTTGCCGGCGACCGTGACGGCGTGGCCCACACCCCGGGTATGGGCATCGATGAACCCTCGATCCTCGACGCCGTGTCGATGCAAAAAGCTCAGCAAACCGTTGAACAGCGCCACATCGCTGCCCGGTTTGAGCGGTAGGTGCAGATCCGCAATCTCGACGGTGGGCGTTGCGCGCGGATCGATCAACACGACCTTGAGGTGGGGCCGCATTTCCTTTGCCTTGACGATGCGCTGATAAATGACCGGATGGCACCAGGCGGTGTTGGAGCCGACGAGAACGATGAGATCGGCGAAGTCGAGATCCTCATAGGAGACCGGCACGATATCTTCACCAAACGCACGCGTATGCGCGGCGACCGCTGATGACATGCAAAGACGTGAGTTGGTGTCGATATTGGCCGAACCGATGTAGCCCTTCATCAGTTTATTGGCGACGTAGTAATCCTCGGTGAGCAATTGGCCGGAGACATAGAAGGCGACGGCGTCGGGGCCGTGCTGGTCGATTACCCGCGCGAAGCCGCTCGCAACCGTTTGCAACGCGGTCTCCCACGTCACATCGTGCCCGTGGAGCCGCGGCCTCAGCAAGCGCCCGTCGAACCCCAGGGTATCGGCGAGCGCCGAACCTTTGGAGCACAGTCGGCCGTGATTGGCCGGATGCTGGGGATCGCCCTGTAGCGTAAGCCCTTCTATGGCGGGCGTGACGATGATCCCGCAGCCGACCCCGCAATAAGGACACGTGGTGCGTACAGATCCGATCACAGTGGGCCGCGGGTCAGGCACTCGGACTGGCAAAGTGTTCGCCAAACAGCAATTGATCTCGCAGGGGCCCGATTGAACGCCCTTCCCTCATGAGCTCGGCATACCACGGTCCGTCGGTGGTATCGCCGTAGAGCACGGCGCCCCGCATCTGATCGTTCTCGATGAGCAGATGCTTGTATATGCCGCGCTTGGCATCGTTGAACACCAGCGATTCGCTGCCCGCGCTGTGTTGTAGATTGCCGGCGGAGAAGACCTTGATACCGGTAACCTTGAGATTCGTGGCGGTGAGCGTGCCGCGATAGCGGGCGACACCCAATTCGGCGAGGTGCGCGGCACAGACCCGCGCCTGCTCCCACAGGGGCGCCACCAGTCCATATGTGGTGTTGCGATGCTGCACGCATTCCCCGACCGCGTAAATGCTGGGATCGAATGTCAGCAGAGTGTCATCGACCAGCACACCCCGTTCGCAACGCACCCCGGCGGCTTTCGCAAGTCCAATATTGGGTCGAATTCCCACTGCCATCACCAGCAAATCCGCCGGCACCACGGCGCCATCGTCGAAGCGCACGCCCGTCACCTGCGATTCACCCAGAATCTGCACCGTCTGCGCAGAGAGTTTGAATTTTATGCCGCGCTTTTCAAGAGAACGCTGCAGCAAATGCGCAGCCGCCGCATCCAGCTGCCGTTCCATGAGATTCGCGCACAAGTGCACGACCGTCACATCCATGCCCTGCAAACTGAGCCCATTGGCCGCCTCCAACCCCAGGAGGCCGCCGCCGACCACGATGGCGCGCTTATGCTCGCGAGCCGCTTGCAACATCGTGTTGACGTCATGCAAATCGCGGAACGTCACGACACCCGCGAGCGTGTTCCCGGGGATCGGCAAAACGATGGGATTCGAGCCGGTGGCTATCAGTAGCCGATCGTAGGCAACTTCGGCGCCTTGTTTGGATTTCACCCGCCGCCGGATGCGATCGATCTCGATGACGGGATCGCCCACGTGCAGCTTGACGCCTTTCTCCGCGTACCAGCCAAGCGGATGCAGCATGATCTCCTCGATCCGCTTTTCACCTGAGAGCACGGGCGACAATAGAATGCGGTTGTAATTGCCGTGCGGTTCGGCGCCGAATATCTCAATCTCATATAAATCGGGGGCGATCTGCAGGAGTTCCTCGACCGTGCGCATGCCCGCCATGCCGTTTCCCACGACGACGAGCCGGCGCTTTTTCCAGGGGACGGCGCCTCGCTCCGCGTCCCGCACCCAGACCCTACCCTCCACCACTCGGCATGGATGAGTGTTGACCGAAAACTGCGGCTCCTCCAAGCAGCGGCCGGTGAGAAGACTGTAGTGGTGCTTGAAAATAGGCGAGGCCACGACGAGTTCGCCGCCGAGATCCCCGATGATGCCGCGTGACAGCACGTTGGCGCCGCTTGCCGGGTCGCCATTGTCGATGGCGTAAACGCTATCGTCGACCCGGAACATCGCGACCTGGGTGCCGCCAAGGTGCGCGCAAACCCCGGTGTCGGGGGCGATGTCCTCGATATCGCAGACTTCATGCCACCCGGCACGAGCGGTCATGAAAGATTCCCAGCGAGGGCAGCGCGGTGCTCGCCCCGCTCCGCCGCGTTCGCGGGACGAACCTGTCCCCGCTCCTCGACGAACACCACATTCGGATCGGTGGCGTCACTGTTGATGAAATGCCGAAAGCGCCTCAAGGTCGCGCGATCATTGACTGCTACGGCCCACTCATCCCGGTACGTATCGATGACTCGCGCCATATCCGCCTCGAGTTCGCTGGCCACGCCGAGACTGTCCTCGCAGACCACCTGCTTGAGGTAGTCCAATCCGCCCTCGAGATTATCGAGCCACGTCGCGGTGCGCTGCAGTCGATCGGCCGTACGGATATAGAACATCAAAAACCGGTCGATCAGACGAATGAGCGAGCCCCGATCGAGGTCCGAAGCGAGCAGGCTCGCGTGCCGCGGCTTCATGCCGCCGTTGCCGCACACATACAGGCCCCAGCCTTTTTCCGTCGCGATCACGCCGACATCTTTGCTTTGCGCTTCAGCGCATTCGCGGGTACAGCCCGACACGCCCAACTTGATCTTGTGCGGGGCGCGCAGGCCCTTGTAACGGTGCTCGAGGGTTATGGCCAGCTCGACACTGTCTTGCACGCCGTATCGACACCAGGTCGATCCGACACAAGACTTCACGGTCCGCAGCGCTTTGCCGTAGGCATGACCCGATTCGAAACCTGCGGCGATCAGATCACGCCAAATGAGCGGCAATTCATGCACCTGAGCGCCTAAAAGATCGATGCGCTGTCCACCGGTGATTTTCGTATACAAGCGGAATTTCTGCGCGACTTGACCGATGGCGATGAGCTTCTCGGGCGTGATCTCGCCGCCCGGCACCCGCGGAATCACGGAGTAGGTGCCGTCTTTTTGCATGTTTGCCAGAAAGTAATCGTTGGTATCCTGCAGCGGCGCGTTGCCACCCCCGAGTACGAATTCATTCCAGCAGGATGCCAAGATTGAAGCAACCGTCGGCTTACAGACATCGCACCCCCTGCCCTTGCCGTGTTTGCGAATCAAAGTATCGAATGAGCGGATCTCGCCGACCCGCACCAAGTGAAAGAGCTGCTGGCGCGAATATGCAAAGTGTTCGCAGATATGGTTGCTGACCGCGACCCCGCGTCGCGTCAGCTCGGCTGTCAGGATTTGCGTCACCAAGGGTCCGCAGCCGCCGCAGGAGCTGGCGGCTCGCGTCGACTTCTTGATGGCGCCCAACGTCGTGCAGCCTGCCTCGACCGCGGCACAGATGGATTGCTTGCTGACGTTGTTGCAGGAGCAGATTTGCGCCGTGTCCGGCAATGCCGTCACACCGAGACCTACATTGCCGGAGCCGGCCGTCGGCGGCAGCATCAGCGCCTCGGGTTGCGCCGGCAACGGCAGGGCATTTTGCATGGTAGGAAGCCAACTGTCGTATTCCTCGACCGCACCCACCAAAATGCCGCCAAGCAGTCGTTTGCCATCTTCGCTGACAATGAGCTTTTTGTAGAGTTGCTTGCGTTCGTCTATGAAGGTGTAGGCCCGCGCTCCCGCGAGCGCGCCGTGCGCGTCGCCGAGCGAGGCGACGTCGACCCCCATCAGCTTGAGCTTGGTGCTCATATCGGCGCCCGTGAACGCGGCCGCCTCGTTGCCGCAGAGCTGTGCCGCGGCAACTGCGGCCATTTGGTAACCGGGCGCTACCAAACCAAAGATCTTGCCTTCCCATAGTGCGCATTCGCCGATGGCGTAGATATCCGGGTCCGAGGTCAGACAACGACCATCGATCGAGACTCCGCCGCGATCGCCGATACGCAGCCCGCTACCGCGGGCGAGTTCATCGCGTGGCCTGATTCCAGCTGAAAATACCACGAGATCGGTATGCAGCTGCTCGCCGTCGGAAAATTGCAGCGTGTGTCGATGCGTGCTGCCCGATACGATGGCTGCCGTGCTCTTTCCGGTGTGCACGCGTACCCCAAGTTGCTCGATCTTCCGGCGCAACATCCGCCCGCCGCCGTCGTCGAGTTGCACCGCCATGAGGCGCGGCGCAAATTCCACCACGTGAGTTTCGAGTCCCAGATCTTGCAGCGCTTTGCCCGCTTCGAGGCCCAAGAGTCCGCCGCCGATCACCACCCCCACCTTGCCGGTCGAACCGGCCTCGCGGATGGCCTCCAAGTCCTCGATGGTTCGATAGACCAAGCACTGCGGCCGGTCATGTCCCGGGATCGTCGGTACGAACGGGTAGGAACCCGTCGCCAGCACCAGCTTGTCGTAGGTCACGTGGCGTCCCTGCATCGACGTAACGCACTTGCGCTCTCGATCGAGCGAGACCGCCCGGTCATTGACATGCACGGTAATGCCGTGTTCCTGGAAAAAAACCTCATCGACGAGTGCCAGGTCCGCGGGTGTTTTCCCCGAGAAGAAACTCGATAAATGCACGCGGTCGTAAGCTAATCTAGGCTCCTCGCACAGCACCTCGATTTCGAATCGGCCGGCCGCCTCCCGGACCAAGGTCTCGAGAAACCGTTGACCCACCATGCCGTTGCCAATGACCAAGACTCGTGGTTTTACAACCATCACTGCAGTACCGCCGCGCCGGCCAGCCCGGCCGCCGCGTCGCGGGCTGCAAGCGCCGCGGCGTAGGCCTGCCGCTCGGCGACCTTATGCTCACGCCCGAATCTTAAGGCGGCTGCACAAAGAGCACTCCCTGTCACTGCCAGCCCTAGAATGAACAGTCCCTGATTGATGCTGCTGGAAGCCTTCAGCAAAAACCCGGCGGCGACCGCACCGACGTTTCCGCCCGCACCAATGATGCCGGCGACTCCACCCAAGGCGCGCCGATCGATGAATGGGGTGAGGCTGTATGTTGCGCCACAAGCCATATGGGTGAACAGACCGAAGCCGAGCATGGCGGCAAGTGCCGTCTGTGCGCTGTCCATCCGCGCAAACAGCATCAGCCCGAGGCCTTCGGCCAAGATCAACACAAACAACAATCGCGTGCGTCCGTGCAAGCCGCGCGAATGCGCGATGCGATCCGACAGGATGCCGCCGAGCGCGCGGCCAAACAGAGCAAGAAGCCCGAAGCTGCCGGCGTAGAGGCCCGCGGTGCGCACATCCAAGGCAAAGCGGTCCACATAGTAAGTCGCTGCCAGATTGTGAATCGTCAGTTCAATGCCGAAACAAGCCCCATAGGTGATGAAGAGCATCCAGACGCGGTAATTTTTCGCGGCCAAGCGGAAGCTCTCGCCTGCACCTTTGCGCAAAGTGACGCCGGTGCCGGTGCTTTTCAAGTCGCTCAGGTTGCCTAACGGGGTGTCTTTGGCGTAACGGAAATACAAAATTGCCATCAACCACATCAAGACGCCCGGCACGATCATGGCGAGACGCCAGCCGAAAGCTTGCTGAATGCCGAGACTCACTATTGCGCTCACAACAAGCGGCATCAGCATTTGCGTTGCTCCGCCGCCGGCGTTGCCCCACCCCGCCGTCGTCGCATTGGCTGTCCCTACGACATTGGCTGCGAACATGGAGGAGGTGTGGAACTGCGTGATGACGAACGAGGCACCGATGGCGCCGATGCACAGCCGGCAGAACAGAAATGCCGGGTAGCTATGCGCCAGGCCGATCGCGAACACCGGCACGGCACCGAGCACGAGCAGCCAGGTGTACGTGAGCCGTGCGCCGTAGCGATCGCAGAGGGGACCCACCAACAAGCGGACGAAAACCGTGACGCCCACCGCCGCGATGTTGATATTGGCGATCTGATCCTTGGTCAAATGCAGTTCCGACCGAATCACCGGCATGAGCGGCGCCACCGCAAACCATGCGAAAAAGCACACAAAAAATGCCATCCACGCTAAGTGGAAGACCCGCATGGGAATCGTGTTTAGTTTGAAAAGCTCGATTCGCGTGGCGCGACTGTCCATGAGTGTCCTTTGCATAAACAAATGTCCAAAAAAAACGCCGCTCGACACGCTTATGACCGCAACCGAAGGTGCGGACATAAGCATTCGGCGGCGTTGCCTTCGTTGCTTGATCGACGAGTCTCCGAGGCTTGTCCCCGGGGCTTAAGCTAGGTAAGAGCAATGTCCGTGCCAACAGGCAAGCGGTCCGCCGATATGAACCGTTTCAGTGTGTTACGAAATTCCCTTGCCGCGCACACAGGGGACGCAGGAATCATGATGCTGCGCAATGGTGCAACCGCCGCCGTCGGTGCACGGTTTTGGATCGGCCTTCGATCCGCGTTTCTCGCTTGTAGTCTGACGGACTTTGGTGGCACAGTCGGTGCGCTATGGGTCTACAAAGAGA
>JALYIW010000021.1 GCA_030775625.1 Pseudomonadota bacterium
AGGGAAACCTTAACAGCGCGGCTGATGGCAACCCTGAGCCAAGCCGGCGGTACACCGCCGGAAGGTGCAGAGACTACCTGAGCGCTTCAGTTGCGCTTAATGACAGGCTAGAGCGTCCCGCACCCCATTGGGGTGAAGAGATAGTCCGCTCCCTCCGGAAACGGTGGGGTGAAGTGAATCCCTTGGTCCTCGGTTCGAGTCCGAGCGGGCCCACCAACTTGCGATGATCGGAGACGATCGGAGAGGAACGGCATTCGGGTCAAAACACCGGAAAAACAGGTGTATAGCACTCGAATTAGTCTATCCAGGACGCTGGTTCGTTTTCGAGCTCTATGGAAAATTTATCTGAAAGATGATAGCCTTATATCCCATACGACTATATATGGGTGACCCATAGTGAAGACAACCATAGACATCGCGGACGATCTTTTGAAACGTTCGCAGCAACTAGCTAAACGTAAGGGTTCGACGTTGCGCGCCGTATTGGAAGAAGGCTTGCGTCTGGTTCTCAAAGATCATCGAACTCGTGGCTCTCGCCCATTTCGCTTGCCGACTTTCGGCAAGGACGGACTGAACGCTGAATTCCGCGACGCCGACTGGGAAAAGATTCGGAGCACCATCTATGGCGATGCGACGCACAAGCGATCGTGATCGCCGTCGATACCAACCTTTTGGTGTATGCGCATCGGGAGGACGCGAAGTTTCATGGGGAGGCCAGTGCGGCGCTCGCTGAACTCGCAGCGGGAACCGAGCGGTGGGCAGTCCCGTGGCCTTGTGCGCATGAGTTCATCGCGATCGTCACGCATCCTAAAATCTACAAAGCGCCGACACCGCTCGAACTCGCTTTACAAGCGCTCGCAGAGCTGAATGCCTGCCCGACTGTTGAGTTCATCGGTGAGGCGGATGGCTACCTCGATAGCCTTGGTGGGATCGCACTTGGCGCCCGCGTGCAAGGCGGAGCGATCCACGATGCGCGAATTGCCGCGATCTGTCGCTTTCATGGGGTTCGCGAACTATGGTCCGCCGACCGGGACTTTTCACGATTTGCGGCGGTAAAGGTTCGTAACCCCCTATTGGGGTAAATGTCGAACTGCCGAGAAGAGCGTCTCGGGCGGGACGGTACGCCGCAAAAACAGTTGAGAATATTCGACCGACTTGTCGGCCCGAATCCTGCGGCTAATCGCGGCAGTAACTTTGGGGGGCAACTGCGATATTCGAATTAACACATCGCCTGTGCTTGAATTCGATGGTAAGCGGGTCCCACCATTTGCGCGGAGAGCAAAGATGTCAGCGGAAAAGACGGAAAAGATTTTCATCTCGGCCGACTCGCTCCTGCGGGATTCGATCGAACTCGGTTTGCAGATCGTGCGCAGCGGCTTTCGCCCAACTTTTCTGGTAGGTATATGGCGCGGCGGTGCGCCGATCGGCATCGCAGTCCAGGAGATCCTCGAGTACAACGGAATCGAGTGTGACCACGTGTCGATCAGAACCTCCTCGTACACCGGGATCGACCAGCAGAGCTGCACTGTGCGTGTGCACGCCGTCGATTATCTGGTATCGGTCCTGAATGCCGAAGATCAGCTGCTGCTGATCGACGATGTGTTCGACTCAGGGCGCAGCCTCGAGGCGGTCATCGCCGAACTGCGCAGGCGCTGCCGCCGAAATCTGCCTGAGCAGATCCGGGTCGCCACGGTTTACTACAAGCCTGCCCGCAATCGCAGCAATCTGGTGCCTGACTTCCACGTTCGCGCCACTGATCAGTGGCTGGTATTTCCGCACGAGGTCAATGGCCTCACGCGCGAGGAGATACTGGTCAACAAGCCGGTGGACGAAACCTTTTTTACCGCTCGCACAGATCGTCCCTAGGCTGAGCAGGTAGCGCTAGGTCAGCTCGAAGAAGTCCGACTCGTCCCGCAATACATTCATGCCCCTGTAGTAAATAGCCAAGAACGAGCGCAGGTCGTCAAAGTCGTAGGCGCGCAATAGCGCCTCGGGCGAATCGTACGAAACATTACAGTACGTTTGCTGCTCCCTTTGAACACGATGCGGCGCACTAACCGTGTGCATTTCGTAGCGGCCCCGCCCCAGGAAAGTGCTGTCGCGAAAGGCCATATGCATATTGCGTTGAGCAGCCAGCCGTTGCATTCTCGTTCCATGCAACTCGAGGTGGATCAATGAAAAGACGCCGATGTTCACTCCGGCTTGCCGCCGCCGCGGGAGTCGCGCTGCTGGGCGTAGCGCTGCCGCCGACCCGCGCGGCCGAGACCGCGGAGAAAGACGTTAAACGGTATCAAGGAGAATATGGTCGCGCTCACGCCGCTCAACAAGTCCGTTCCGCCGCAAGTGGCGCGGTTGTTCGATGAGAGGCGGCGCGACATCGTTGAAGGGAAACTGCTCCCCTTCGCGGGACCCCTCAAGGACAATACCGGCACGTCGAAGCTTGGTGCAGGAGCGGCACTGACGCATGAGCAACTGATGGCGATCAACTGGTACGTCGAAGGTGTCGAGGGGTCCATTCCGAAATGAGCGGGCGCTCGTTACGGCCGAGGGTCGGGTGTGCTTCGGCCGCTGCGCAGACTCGCGGAACGGTCGAATCGCAAGCAGGCTGGCACGCAGATCTCGATCTGTCATTCGTGCGCCGCCGCGGGCAAACCGTGATGACCCGCAATCAACACCGCGGTCCATTGCAAGTGCAAAAGGCGCTTTATCCTGAAGGGCCAGAAGTCTGTCACATCGCCGTTTTGCACCCTCCGGGTGGTATCGCGGCGGGCGATCGGCTTTGCGTTCGCGCTTCCTTGGAAGATGGGTCGCAGGCCTTGCTCACGACGCCCGGAGCGACGAAGTGGTATCGTTCCGAAGGCTCTTGGGCCACGCAGCAAGTGAATTTTTCACTTGGCGAGGATGCGTGCGTCGAATGGCTGCCTCGCGAGAACATTTTTTTCGATGGCGCAAAGGTATCGATGGAACTGGACGTCGATTTGGCGGGACACGCGCAGTATGTCGGATGGGACATCGTCAGCTTCGGACGACGCGCATCGGGCGAGACATGGCGTCGCGGCCAACTGCACATGCATACGCATATTCGATGCGCGGACCGTGTACTGTGGTCGGAGGTCGCCAATGTGGATGCTCAAAGTGGATTCGCGGACTCGCCGGTGGGGTTGGCGGGATTTACGGTGTGCGGAACTTTTGTGTTTGCCGGATCCAAGGTGACCGCTGCATTGCTTGCGGGCTGCCGCGGCGTGCAACGGCCAGTGGCGGATTCGCGGGTTGGAGTGACGCAGGTTCCCCGCGTGTTGATCGCACGATATCTGGGTGATTCGTCCGAAGACGCGTTTCAGTGGTTCGCGAGTCTGTGGGGGATCCTGCGCCAGGCAGCCTTGGGCAAGGCCGCGCATTCGCCGCGAGTATGGGCGTGTTAGGCCGTTCAGCCGCGGTTTCACCATGGAACTGACCCCACGCGAGAAGGATAAATTGCTCATATTCACCGCGTCGTTGCTCGCCGAAAGGCGCCGCGCCCGCGGCTTGAGGCTCAATTATCCAGAGGCCGTCGCACTGATAACGGCCGCCATCATCGAAGGCGCGCGCGACGGCAAGACGGTTGCCGAACTCATGAGCCACGGCAAATCGATTCTCGCGCGCGACGAGGTAATGGAGGGAATTCCTGAAATGATTCCCGAGATACAGGTCGAAGCGACGTTTCCCGACGGGACGAAATTGGTCACCGTTCATCAACCGATCGTGTAGGAGCTACCGATGATTCCAGGCGAACTCATGGCCGCCGACGGCGACATCGAGCTGAACGTCGGCAGGGACACCGTCACGCTGAGCGTGGAGAATATCGGCGATCGTCCGATTCAAGTGGGATCACACTATCATTTCTTCGAGACCAATTCGAGCTTGCGATTCAACCGTCCGCGCAGTCGAGGATTTCGGCTGGATATTCCGGCCGGCACCGCGGTACGCTTCGAACCGGGGCAAGCGCGGACGGTACGCTTGGTGGCCTATGGCGGCCTGCGGCGGGTGTGCGGTTTTCAAGGGAAAATCATGGGGAGCCTGTAGTTGGCCGTAAAAATTTCCAGACAAGCCTACGCAGAGATGTTCGGTCCCACCGTGGGCGATCGGGTGCGGCTCGCCGATACGGCATTGGTCATCGCGGTTGAAAAAGATTTCACCGTGTACGGCGAAGAGGTTAAATTCGGCGGCGGTAAAGTCATACGCGACGGCATGGGACAAGGCCAGGGGATCAGCGCCACCGTTGCCGACACCGTGATCACCAATGCGCTCATCGTCGATCACTGGGGGATCGTCAAAGCCGATGTCGGATTGAAAGGCGGCCACATTTGGGGCATCGGAAAAGCGGGTAATCCGGACGTGCAACCCGGCGTCACCGTGCCGATCGGCGCCGCGACGGAGATCATCGCGGGCGAGGGCATGATCCTGACCGCAGGCGGCATCGACACCCACATCCATTTCATCTGTCCGCAACAGATCGAGGAAGCGCTCACCTCCGGGATCACGACCATGATCGGCGGGGGCACCGGGCCCGCGGCCGGCACCAGTGCCACCACCTGTACACCGGGGCCATGGCATATCCACAGCATGTTGCTTGCTGCTGAAGGCTTCGCCATGAATTTGGGTTTCTTGGGAAAAGGCAACGTCAGTTTGCCGGAGCCCGCGCGCGAGCAGATTCGTGCCGGTGCCATTGGACTTAAGCTGCACGAAGACTGGGGCACCACGCCCGCGGCCATCGACAATTGTTTGCGGGTGGCCGATGAGCTCGATGTGCAAGTCGCAATTCACACCGATACTCTCAACGAATCGGGATTTTTGGAGGCGACGGTTGCGGCCATCGACGGACGCACCATTCATACCTTCCACACGGAAGGGGCCGGCGGAGGGCACGCGCCGGACATCATCAAGATCGCGTCCCATGACTATGTGTTGCCCAGCTCTACCAATCCCACTCGGCCCTACACGATCAATACGGTGGATGAACACTTGGACATGCTCATGGTCTGCCATCATCTGGACCCCAGCATCGCCGAGGATGTCGCGTTCGCCGAATCGCGCATTCGCCGTGAAACGATTGCGGCGGAGGACATTCTGCATGATATCGGCGCTTTTTCGATGATGTCGTCGGACTCGCAAGCCATGGGTAGGGTCGGCGAGGTGATCATTCGTACCTGGCAGACGGCGCACAAAATGCGCGAGACGCGTGGGCCCTCGAGCGGCGACAGCGATCGGCACGACAATGCCCGAGTCAAGCGCTATGTCGCCAAGTACACGATCAATCCGGCCATAACGCATGGCGTGTCGCATCTGGTCGGCTCGGTTGAAGTGGGGAAATTAGCCGACCTGGCTTTATGGAAGCCAGCGTTCTTCGGCGTGAAACCGAGCATGATTCTGAAAAGCGGGATGATCGCCGCGGCGCCCATGGGTGATCCGAATGCCTCCATACCCACGCCACAGCCCTCGCACTATCGACCGATGTTCGGGTCGTTCGGCCGCGCCATCGAGAAGTCGGTGACCTTCGTCTCGCAGGCCGCACTCGACGACCCGGGCTTCAAGGCTTTGCAATTGCACAAGCGAATCGAGCCCATCAAGAACACCCGCAAGATCACCAAGCGAGACATGATTCACAACAGCGCCCGGCCGCAAATAGACGTCGATTCCGAAACCTACGCAGTGCATGCGGACGGGGTGCTGCTGGCTTGCGAGCCCGCCGTGACTTTGCCGATGACACAACGATATTTCCTGTTCTAACGAGACTACGATGCCGCTTCGCGCACTTCTTACCTTTGAGGCTCGCTGCAAGAGCCGGTTGCTGTTGACGCTGGACAGCGGCGAGCAGGCCGCGCTCATCGTCGAGCGCGGCAGGGCATTGCGCGATGGCGAGCGCGTGCGGATCGAGGACGGCCGGGAAGTCGAGATCATATCCGCCGATGAGTCCCTGCTCGAAGCCGTCAGTGGTGATCCGCTATTGATTGCCAAGGCTGCCTATCATCTTGGAAATCGGCATGTAGCCGTGCAAGTGATGGCGGATCGCCTGCGTTTTTTAGTGGATCACGTTCTGGCGGAAATGGTTGCCGGACTTGGCCTACGCGTGAGCGCGCTGGTTGCGCCGTTCGATCCGGAGGGGGGCGCGTATGGGCAGCAGCACGCGCATGGCGTCGAGATGCCCGCAAACCGTCCAAGAATTCATTCTTTCTCTTCGCAGTAGCCATGCTCGCACGCATCCGGTTGTTGCAAATGGCCAGCCAGGCATTTCCCATCGGCGGCTACAGCCATTCGCACGGATTGGAAGCGGCTATTGAGGCCAAGTTGGTGGGCGACGAGGAGTCGGTACGAGGGTGGATTGCCGATGCCTTGGCATTTTCAATCGCTACGTATGACATACCGGTCCTGCACGACTTGGGCGAAGCTTGGGTTGCAGAGGATTTCGCGGCGCTGAGCCGGCTCAACGCGCAATTTCTCGCGACCCGCGAATCAGCCGAACTGCGCAGCGCAACGGCGCAGATGGGGTTCTCGATGAGAAAATTGCTCGCGGCGTTACCGGACCTTCCCGACTTCCTGCTGAACACGTTGCATCTGATAGATGAGCCGAGTTTACCGTGCGTTTGGAGCGGCGCAGTTTGGGCGTGGGGCATACCGGCCTGCGAATCGGTGGCTGCCTATCTATGGTCTTGGGCGGAGAATCAAGTGCTGGTCGCCATGAAGAGCGTGCCCATCGGCCAATCCACGGCTCAGCGTGTGCTATTGAGCGTAGGCGAGCAAATCGCGCGGCTCGCCGAGCGCGTGCTGCCGTGCGAGGAGCACATGCGCTCGAACTTTGTCCCCGGGCTCGCGATCCTATGCTCGCAGCACGAAACTCAATACTCTAGGTTATTCAGGTCCTAATATGCACCAAGCAACTTCGCCGCTGCGGGTGGGAATCGGAGGCCCCGTCGGTTCGGGAAAAACCGCTCTCACTCTATCTTTATGTCTTGCCCTGCGCGATCGCTACGAAGTGGCGGTGGTCACGAATGATATATACACCGAAGAAGACGCGCAGTTCCTCGTGCGCCATCGAGCCTTGGTTGCGGAGCGGATTCTGGGCGTGGAGACGGGCGGCTGCCCGCACACCGCAATCCGGGAAGACGCGTCGATCAATTTGGAGGCCGTCGCGCGCCTGAGCCGGAGATTTCCTAATTTGGATCTCGTGTTTGTGGAAAGCGGCGGCGATAATTTGGCGGCGACTTTCAGTCCGGAATTATCGGATCTCACCCTGTATGTCATCGACGTCGCAGCGGGCGATAAGATTCCACGGAAGGGCGGTCCCGGGATCACCAAGTCCGATCTGTTGATCATCAACAAAATCGATCTCGCGCCTTACGTGGGGGCATCGCTCGAGGTGATGGACATGGATGCGAAGCGGATGCGCGGCGATCTGCCCTTCGTGTTTACGAATTTGAAAAGCGGTCATGGCCTCCCGGCCATCATTGAATTCGTCGAAAAGAATGGTTTGCTCGACGGCCGGTTTGGCAAATGATCCGGCGGATGGCGGGCAGCTCAAGAGCTTAAGTGCCGTGCTTTAGCAAGGGCGCGGACAAGCGCGATATACTCGATGACGTCGACGTCGCAAAGCGCCGCAAATGAGTGTACGGCCGAATGGCCATTGCCCGAAGCAGATCGCTAATGGCGCGAGGCGAGAATTCGCACCATTCGATGCCGATCCCCTCCTTATATTTGCGGGTGACGTAACCCCCCACCGTGGGCGCCTCGTGTTTGGGAAAGCTCGGAATTTCAATGGCGATTTCGATTTGCGAGAACAATCGAGCGTCACTCTCGACGCGAATCATCGCCCCGCTGACGCTGAGATTGCTGAGTTTGCCGTCCCGCACGGCGTACGGATGTACAGCCACACGGACGGGAATATCCACCTGTAGTCGCTCGCCCCAACGATGTTCCATTCGCGGATGCTGTCACATGCGTTTTAGGGCCTCTATCGGACAACCACCGAAACAGATTGCGGCATATTCTTACAAGATCGGCTGGGCCCGTCAGATAGGCTTGGAGGCGTGTCAATCAGCAGCCCGCCATTGTTCGATCCCTTGCGATTCGTAGCGCCGGTTGCCGCGAGCAGCCCACGCGACGCATTGATCGCCGAGTTGGCATATTTCAAGGCGCAGAGCCGGGGATTCGTACCGGGCCATGAAACCGAGGACTGGCTGGCGGCCGAAGCAGAAGTCGATTCGAAACTCAATTAAAGTCCGCGCGGGGTCGCGCGGGCATGCAGAGTCTTCGCGACACCTAGATGAGCGCAGTATCGATGGGGCAGTACACGGATATGAGGCAGGAGACGGTCAAGCGCTTTATAATTGCGCACGGCCGCGGTCCAATGGAAAGGACCGGCCATGTACCAATCATCCGCGGAGTTGCCAATGCATCCCTTCCCTCATCGATATGTAGTCAATGCCGCCGTGCGGCCAGACGGCGACGTGCCCCTGTCAGCAGAAGGCGTACGGATCATAGAATCGGCACCCCCCAAGGAATTCGACGGGCCGGGTAATCAGTGGTCGCCAGAGGGATTACTGACCGCCGCGGTGGCCGATTGCTTCGCATTGAGTTTTCGAGCGATCGCCACGGCCTCGAAATTCGCCTGGATCAGCCTCGAGTTGCGCACTGAAGGAACTCTCGACCGGGTCGAGGGAAAAATGCGCTTCACCCGGATCGATACCCACGGCAAGCTGCAGGTGCCCGCCGGTGCGGACGCCGAGCGCGCCAAGAAGCTTCTCGAAAAAGCCGAGCAAACCTGTCTGGTGACCAATTCCCTGGTCAGCGAGCGCCACCTCACGGTCGAGGTCGTTTTCGGCTAGTCATCCATCAAGAAACTGCGCAGCTGTTCGCTGCGGCTGGGGTGACGTAGCTTGCGCAACGCCTTGGCTTCTATCTGCCGGATCCGCTCGCGCGTGACGTCGAACTGCTTGCCGACTTCTTCGAGCGTGTGGTCCGTGTTCATGTCGATGCCGAAGCGCATGCGCAATACCTTGGCTTCGCGCGGCGTCAGCTGCGCGAGTACCGAGTGAGTGGTTTCGCGCAGTGACTCCGTAGTCGCGGAGTCGATGGGTGAAGACACCGACGTGTCCTCGATGAAATCGCCCAAGTGGGAATCCTCATCGTCGCCGATCGGCGTCTCCATGGAGATCGGCTCCTTGGCGATCTTGAGAACCTTGCGCACTTTGTCTTCCGGCATTTCCATTCTGACCGCAAGTTCTTCGGGAGTGGGTTCCCGGCCCATCTCTTGAAGCATCTGTCGTGAAATGCGGTTCAGTTTGTTTATGGTTTCGATCATGTGCACCGGAATGCGGATGGTGCGGGCCTGGTCGGCAATGGAGCGAGTGATGGCCTGGCGAATCCACCAAGTCGCGTATGTAGAGAACTTGTAACCGCGCCGATACTCGAACTTGTCGACTGCCTTCATCAAGCCTATGTTGCCCTCCTGGATGAGATCCAGAAACTGCAGACCGCGATTCGTGTATTTCTTAGCGATCGAAATGACGAGACGAAGGTTGGCCTCCACCATCTCCTTTTTCGCGCGGCGCGCTTTTGCTTCGCCGATCGAGACTTCGCGATTGATCTCCTTGATCTCGCTGATCAAGACGTGGAACAGTCCCTCCAGGTCCTTGAGCTTGTTCTGGCGGCGCTCCACTTCGTCCTTGAACTTGGCGAGCGGCGCGGAATAACGCTTTTTCGCCTTGATGTGCTTATCCAGCCACCGTGTGCTGGTCTCGTTCTTCGGGAACGTCGAGATGAAGTCCTTGCGCGGCATGCCCGCCTGCTTGATGCAGAGGAACATGATCTCCTTCTCGAGCAGACGAACTTCCGTCACGTGCTGGCGCAAATTGTCGATCAATTGATCGAACATTTTCGGCGAGAGCTTGAGTTCCATCAGTTCGCCGCAGATCTTCTTGCGGATCTTCAAGGTCTTGGGGTCTTTCGACCCGAGCTTGTCGAGCGCGTTGAGGAACTGATGGTGGATCTTGGCGATCGAGCTGAAGCGTTTGGCAGCCTCTTCCGGATCCGGACCAGTGTCGACGGCTTCTTCGTCTTCATCGCCGTCCGCTTCTTCGTCATCGTTGGCCGCTTCTTCGCGCTCCAACGCCATCATCTTGGGATTCTGCGGCTGCGCAATTTCGTCCGGTGCATTCGGATCGACGAAGCCGACGATGACATCGACCAGGCGCATTTGGCCGGCCTTGACGGTTTCATAGTGGCGCAACAGCAGGTCGTAGGTACCCGGATAGCTGCCGAGCGCAATCTTGACCGCTTCCAAGCCTTCCTCGATGCGCTTTGCGATGCGGATTTCGCCTTCGCGCGTCAGCAATTCAACCGTGCCCATTTCCCGCATGTACATGCGCACGGGATCGGTGGTGCGGCCAAATTCGGCGTCGAGATTGGCGAGCGCGGCAGTCGCCTCTTCCACGGCTTCTTCGTCGGGAGCTGCGGTGGCATCGGTCAGCAGCAATGATTCGGCATCCGGTGCCTTTTCATACACCGGAATACCCATGTCATTGATCATGTTGACGATGTCTTCGATCTGCTCCGGATCGACGATTTCGCTCGGGAGGTGATCGTTGACTTCAGCGTACGTGAGGTAGCCCTGCTCCTTGCCGCGCGCAATCAACAATTTTAGTTGCGACTGACGCTCGTCAGCGATTTGAGTCGCTGTGCCTGCCGGCGCTTTTTTGATCAAGGTGGACGCCTCGTAAATCTGAAATTTAAATGCAAGCCGACAAGTATACGATTCTGGCCATTAGGTAGCCACCCATGCGGGAAGTTTAGGGAGGCGCCCCGGAGCGGCCCTTGGACTGGAGAAGTCTGCTTAATTCGGCCTTTTCGTCGTAATTCAACCCCATATCCTCCGCTTTTCGCAATAATTCGTTCATTCTGCGCCCGGGACCGTGCTCCTCCAGTAGCTTTTGGACGGCCATTCGCAGCTCATCGCTTGCGGCTGCGGCATTCGTCACCAGGGGCTCCGCCATGGCGAGCTCACAGAGACGCTGGTACTCGGTGCGATCCCGCCACCGTTCCAGCAGGGTGGCCGTGCTCGGTGAAGCGGCTGTTGCAGCCTGCTGCAGCAGCTCCTTGAGCACGGCCACCCCGGGTTTATTTGCGCCCTCGAGCAATTCCGGGTCGCTGACGGCCGACGCCGCCGTCGGATGATGCAGCACCAAGGTAATGGCCTGGGTCAGTAGGTTTCCCCTACCGGCGCTCATTCGACCGTGTTGCCCCGCTCGGGGTTCCGGTGGATTTGAGGCTTTGGCCGGGGCGCTGCCGACGAGCAGCAGCTCTTTTAGTTTGGCCGCAGGCATGCGGATCTCCGCGGCCAAGCGGTCGGCCAGCAGTTCGCGATAAACCCCCTCCGGCATGCGGGCGAACAAGGGCTGCGCCAGCGCTTTGAGTTTGGCGCGACCATCGACATGCACCAGATCCACTTGCTGAAGCAATTCTCGTATCAGGTATTCCGAGAGCGGCAGCGAGCCTTTGAGCCGCGTTTCGAAGGCCTCCGCGCCTTCGGCGGCAATCAAGGTATCCGGGTCATGGCCTTCCGGCAGAAACATGAACTTGAGCTCCCGGCCGTCGCGCGCCAGCGGCAAAGCGTTCTCGAGGGCGCGCCAGGCGGCTTTGAGGCCGGCGCGATCACCGTCGAAGCAAAACACCAATTCGCTGGTCAGTCGGAACAGTTTGTTCAAGTGTTCCTGGGTCGTGGCGGTGCCCAACGTCGCCACTGCATAGGTGATCCCCACCTGATGCAACCGAACCACATCCATATAGCCCTCAACGATCAGCAGCCGCCTGAAATCCGTGCGGGCTTGGCGTGCCTCGTACAGCCCATAAAGTTCGCGGCCTTTGTGGAACAGCGGGGTTTCGGGCGAGTTGAGGTACTTCGGCTCGCCGTCGCCAATGACGCGGCCGCCGAAGGCCAACACACGGCCGCGCGAATCGCGAATCGGAAACATCAAGCGATCGCGAAACCGATCGTAGAAACCGGCGCTTCGCTCGCCGCCTCGCGTGTCGCGTTCGATGATCAGGCCGGCCTGCAGCAAGCGCCGCCGATCCTCCTCTTGCGCGCCAAATCTATTGAGCAGCGCGTTCCACGAGTCGGTGGCATAGCCCAGGGAGAACTTGGCCCCGGTAGGTGCGTCGATGCCGCGGCCGGACAGGTACTCGCGGCCGCGCGCGCCGTCCGCAAGATTCTGTTCGAAGAATCGCGCGGCGCGCGACATCACGTCGTGCAAGTCCCCGCTGCCGGAATCTTGCGAGAGTTGCGCTTCGCGCGGCAGTTCGAGCCCCGCGCGCTGCGCCAGGTCCGCCACGGCGTCGAGAAACCCCAGCTTCTCGTACTGCATCAAAAAACCAACCACCGTGCCGTGCGCGCCGCAGCCGAAGCAGTGATAAAACTGCTTGTCCGGACTCACCCAAAAGGAAGGCGATTTCTCGTTGTGAAAGGGGCAATTCGCTTTGTATTCGCGCCCCGCCTTCTTGAGCGGCAGCCGCGCACCGATGATTTCAACGATATCGGAGCGAGCGATAATCTCATCGATGAACGGCTGTGGTATGCGGCCGGCCATGGACCGCGTGCGATCAACCGCCGAGCTTGGCTTTGATCTTCGCCCCGACCGCAGCCATGTCGGCTCGGCCCTGGGCCTTGCCTTTGATGATGGTCATGACTTTACCCATGTCTTTGATGCTGGCAGCGCCGCTGGTGGCGATGGCCTCGCCAATCATGGCCTCTAAGTCGCCGTCACTCAATTGGGAGGGCATGTAACCCTGCAGCAGGGTGATTTCCGCGGCTTCCTTGTCCGCCAAGTCCGGGCGATTGCCTGCTTGGAACTGCGCCAGCGATTCCTTGCGCTGCTTGATCATTTTCTCGAGAACGCTCAAAACTTGCGCGTCGTCTAGAGTGATTCGCTCGTCGACCTCGCGCTGCTTGATGGCGGAGGTAATCATGCGGATGGCGCCGAGCCGCTCCCTTTCGCCGGAGCGCATCGCCGCCTTCATATCATCGATAATTCGCTCTTTTAAAGACATCCTTGCGCGGCATCGACTCTTAGTAGGAGGGACGCGAGGGCGCCGCCGCCGGAGGGCTGGAAGGGGCGCCGCCGAGGCCGCGCATATTCTCGCGCGACAGACGCTTCAAGTGCCGCTTGACCGCTGCGGCCTTTTTTCGCTTACGTTCTTGGGTCGGCTTCTCGTAGAATTCACGTCGCCGGAGCTCGGTGAGGACGCCCGCTTTTTCACAGGCACGCTTGAAGCGACGCAGGGC
>JALYIW010000022.1 GCA_030775625.1 Pseudomonadota bacterium
GCCTACGCTCGCAACCAACATGGTGATGAAAACACTTAACGTTCTCGTGCGCATCTTAAAATCTCTCAACTATTAACTGAATTAGATTTGGCTCAAGCGTCGATAGACATTGAAGGTAGTTCAGCGACTATGAGATGAAAAGTCTACGCGCCTGCCGAGTCACTGGTGTCGGCACTGCGTCACAACTCAAGATCACGGCGGGTTACGAATATTTAGGGATCGACCGATGCAACGCTTGCGCCTACGCCAAAGGACATCGTCTTTCACCGCGTTGACGTATGCATTCAGCGACAGTGTTAGGACACACATTCCGTTCCCACTCATTCGTCCAGGCAGAGGTCACTACACGATTCGCGCTTTTAAGCACGTTTAGACGGCCAGGCCCCTCGATGAGGTAATTTGATCAGGATCTCGATTTGGTGAAACGGGGCGCCGGACTGTCAAAAACGCTTACCGTGCTTAAATTTCCTTTTCGTGTCTTCTGCTCATTTGGCGCGCGCGCAAGCGACACAGCTCACTGATCGGAAGCATGGTCATTGGTCGCGAGCGATGGCGTATCGCAATCATTGACCAGCGTGCGGGCTACGGCAAGGATAGAACCACCTTGACTGAAGAATCAGCCGCGGATTTCTCAATATATCCGATGACGTAGGGATCCGCCGCGACGAATTTTTTAACTTCGGCGGACGACGCCAGAATTTGGGGCGGCATGCCCCGCCCGGAAAATACGATCCAGCACAACAAGACGCCGTCCACTCCGGCGGCCGACAAGCGAGCGCAGCGATCGGCGATTCTCTCGGCAGTGCCGACGAGTGGGAATCCTCCGGCACCGGCGATATAGCGGTTCTTGAATGCGAGAAATGCTTCCGCCGACATCATCTTCGACTGCGCGCCCAACATGCTCATCGTGGCGTCGTTGGCGCCGCGGTCTGCGTTGTCGATCACCCGCTTTTCGTAGGCGTCCGCCTCTTCCTGGGAGTCCCGTTGAATGACGTAGGCGACAGTCCACATTTGGATTTCCCGTGCATATTCGCGCCTCGCCAGATCGCGATAGGCGTCCACGTCGACCCTTACAGCCTCCGGATCATCGGAGCGCAGCAGCATAAAACAGAGGTCGGCATATTGAGCGGCAAAGCGTCGGCCCTGTTCGGAGCCGCCTGCGCTCATGATCGGCGGTGCCGGTGTCTGGATGGGCTTGGGATAAGGACTCACCCTTTTTTATTGCATAGAAAGAGCCATCGAAGTCGAACTCCTCGCTCATACTCCACAGCCGCGTGATGACTTGCATCCACTCCGGCGCCTGCGCATAGCGGTGTGCGTGGTCTTGCGGTGACGATCCGAACATCAGGAACTCGGGCTCGTTCCATCCGGCAACCACATTGAGTGCAAAACGGCCGCCGCTGATGTGATCGATGGTCGCGCCTGTTTCGCAGCGATCACCGAATGAATGAGCGACATATGAGAAGTCGCCAGCAGCGCGATATGACGGGTGGCTTGCACGAGGCCCGCCGCCCAGATGAAGGGGTCGTATACGTCCAAGGCAGCAGCATTCAGCGAGTCGCGATTTCTGCCGTATTTCCAACGCGCGAAGGGCACCAGTGCCTCGAACCCCGCGGCATCGGCCGTCAAGCCGATGTCCAGAATGCGCGGCCAACTGGGGACGTACAACTCGTCCAATATAGTATTGCTCGGAGCTTGCCCATTGAAACCAATGATGCCGAGCTTCAGCCGGTTGGTGTTGAAGAGTGGATTGGTTGCAGTCATGGGATTTCGCCGCGACTCTCATATGAGACGGCAGAAAACAAGGCTATGTACGCCCCCGCACAGACGTGCGCTTTTATCAGGCCCATCCTGCATCAAGGACATATCGCACTTTTGGTGCCTATTCGAACGAACAGGAAGGGGATGCGGCATGAGCATCATTGCGGGACATCCTCGGTGCCGGAACTTGTTGATGACTGCGGCCGTCGCCGTCCTTGCCGCAGGATGCGGATCCAACGGCAAGCAAGCCATCCTTGGCACGAGCGGCAGCGCCGCGCTCGCTCCCAGGGTAACGGCGGTGAGCCCTGCGAATGGCGCGACCAACGTGCGGGTCGTCAAGACGCTCATCACCGCAACTTTCGATGAGCCCATTGCCGCACTCTCCGGTGGCGCAAGCTTTACCGTGACCTGTCAAACGCCGTGCGTAAATCCCACGGGAACAGTGGCTCTGGATGTCACGAACAAGGTCGCAACGTACACGTTGACGCCAGCGACCACTCTCGCACCGCTGACGGTCTACACCGCGACGGTCGCCGGAGAGACCAGTCTTGCGACGGGCCTCGCATTGGCGAGTCCTTATGTCTGGCAATTCACCACAGGCGCCGCTGCGCCGGCTCCCACCGTGACCGCTGTGGCTCCCGTCAACCATGCCGTGGGCGTGGCGCTGAATCGATCGGTCGCTGCGACGTTCAGCGAGCCGATGAATCCGCTCACCGGCGCAGCGAGCTTCACGGTGACCTGCGCCGCGCCCTGTGTGAGCCCGGCGGGCAGTGTGGCTCTCGATGGCACCAATACCAACGCGACGTTTACGCCGACAGCGAATCTCGCGTCGCTCACTCTCTATACCGCGACCATCACCGGGGCCACCAGTCTCGCGACGGGGCTGGCCCTGGCAAGCCCTTACGTCTGGCAATTTACGACCGGCGCTACGGTGGACACCACCCGTCCCGGGGTACAACTCACATCTCCCGC
>JALYIW010000023.1 GCA_030775625.1 Pseudomonadota bacterium
TGCCGATCAACGGCCGGGAGGCGCCCTTTTACAGCGTCGGCAGCTACGATCAATCGCTAACCTTTTATTTGCGCCGCCCCGTCACTCTGGTGGCGTATCGTAACGAGCTTGATTATGGTTTGCAGCAGGCCCGCGCGCAGGAGATTCCCGAAGTGACGCAGTTCATTCGCCTCTGGTCCTCGCAAGCGACTGCTTTCGCGGTGATGGAGAAATCGATGTTCGACGACTTGAAGCGCCGCGGCGTGCCGATGCGCATATTGACGGCGACTGCCGATGAGGTTCTGGTGGCGCGGCGATGAGTTGGGTCACTTGGGCCTTGATTCTGACCGGGGTGGGCTTGAACGCAGCCGCGCAGCTGCTGTTGAAACTGGCGACCCGTCCGCTCGCCCATTTCACGGCATTCAACAGGGACACCCTTACCGGCAGCGTGCAGATCTTGTTCAAGAGCCTGCCTTTCTGGGCAGGAATGCTCTGCTACGGCACCAGCGTGTGCGTGTGGCTCGCCGCGCTGTCCAAGGCGCCCGTGAGCACCGCCTATCCCATGTTGTCGCTGGGTTACGTGGTGGTCGCGGCGGTTTCGGTGGTGTGGCTGGGCGAGGCCATGAGCGCCGCCAAGGTGCTGGGGATCGGCTTGATCTGCGTGGGAGTGATTCTGGTGTCGAGGAGTGCGGGATGAAGCCCTTCCTGCCCTTTACGCGTCCATCCATCGACGCCGAGAGCATTGCGGCGGTGGCGGACGTGTTGCGTTCGGGCCAATTGGCGAGCGGGCCCAAAGTCCTCTCCTTCGAGGCGGCGCTAGCGAACTACCTGGGAGGAGCGCGGCACGTGAGAGTCATGACTTCGGCCACCGCCGGGCTCGAGATGGCGCTCGAAGTCGCCGGCGTCGGCGCGGGCGATGAAGTCATCGTTCCTGCCATGAGCTTCGCTGCCAGTGCCAATGTGATCGCTCGGCTGCGCGCCAAACCCATATTCGTGGACATCGATTTGTCCACACGCAACCTCAATCTCGATCTCGTGCCGGCCGCCATTAGCTCCAAGACGCGCGCCATCATGCCGGTGCATTTCGCCGGCATGCCGGTGGATATGAAAACGCTCTACGGACTGGCCGCGCAATACGGATTGCGAGTCGTCGAAGACGCGGCCCATGCCATAGGGTCGCGCTACCAGAACAAACTCATCGGCAGCTTCGGCGACCTGGTGGTGTTCAGTTTCCATCCGAACAAGAACATGACCAGCATCGAGGGCGGCGCCATCGCCACGGGCGACCCCGCAGCCGCTGAACTATTCGAGCAGTACCGATTTCACGGCATCAAGCGCAATGCGGCCGGCGAAGTCGATGTGATGTTCCCAGGCGCTAAAAGCAATCTCACCGACGTGGCCGCGCAGGTGGGCTTGGATCAGCTGCGCCGGCTGGATGGCTTCAATGCTCGGCGGCTCGCATTAGCGAACCTGTACTTCGATCAACTGGGCGATTTTTCGGGGGCTCTACTGCCGGCACGCGGCGATGCGGGTCACAGCTGGCATATGTTTCAAGTACTGATAGATTTTCGCGCGCGCGGGATGACGCGGCAGGCATTCCAGAAGATCATGGCCGATCGCGGCATCGGCATCGGCGTCCACTATCCCAGCATCCCGAGCCTGCAGTACTACCGAAACCAAGGTTATCGCGATGAGGATACGCCGGTCGCCGCCCGCGTCGGACGCGAAACGGTCACTCTGCCGCTGTTTCCGGCGATGGACGATGGCGATGTGCAGCGGGTGTGTCGAGAATTGCGCGACGTCCTCAAATAACAAACGCGCCAGGGAATTCGCGCGGCACCGCCGGGCACCGCGGCGGATGCCCGAAGGGCGCCGACTTGCGAGCAAAAATGGGATGGCGCAGACTGCCGCCAAGCCGATTTTGCACAAAAGGAACCTCAATGAAGCGTTTCATGATTCTTGCTCTAGGGGGTGTGGTGTTGGCCGCGCCGTCGTACGCGGCATTGCAGACGGGAGTGCAAGCCCCGGATTTCACGACGCAGGCGAGCCTTGCCGGCAAGCCGTTCAAATTCACTCTGGCGGATGCGCTGAAAAAAGGCCCGGTGGTGCTGTATTTCTATCCGGCCGCCTTCACCCCGGGCTGCACCATCGAAGCCCATGACTTCGCCGAGGCCACCGACAAATTTACAGCCATGGGCGCCACGGTGATCGGCGTGTCGCATGACTCGATCGACACCCTGAACAAGTTCTCGGTGAGCGAGTGCCGCAATAAGTTCGCGGTGGCCTCGGATGCGGATCAGCGCATTACCAAGGCCTATGACTCGGTGCTCGCGGCCAAGCCCGAATATGCCAATCGCACATCGTATGTGATCGCCCCCACGGGCAAGATCATCTACGAATTCACGGCGATGAATCCGCAAGGCCATGTGGATAACACCATGGCTGCGGTCGCGAAATGGAAGTCGGAGCATCAGGGCTCCTAACCCTTAAGTCCCCCCAGGCACGCCAGCAGCTTCGCCCTCCATGGGCCGTTGGTTTGCATTTCTCTGCCCGCCGAGTTAGAGAATGCGATGGCAAGGCATGAGAAAATATGTGCGGTAGCGCACGGAAGCCTTGACTTTCGAGCGTACTATTGTCGCCGATAGCAGACCTTTTCCGGAGACAGAATTGGCAATGGTCGCTCGATGGAATTTGTCATAGGAAGACAGGCGAGTGAAAAAACCGATCCGAATTCTGTTCCTTCTGGAATTCGACGCTGCGATCGCCGCAACCGAGAGTCTCGATCACGCAGGCTTTGACGTCTCGCAGTTTCGCGCGCTTGGCGCCGCGGAGTTTGAAAATTCGCTCCTGACCGAGAAATGGGATGCGGTCATCGCCGATTTGGACCTGCCGACATTGCCCGGTTTCGACGCACTCGAGATCTATCGCTCCACTGATCTTGATATCCCATTCATATTGATGTCGAGTACCTTTGTGGAAGAAATCGCCGTGAGTTCGATCAAGGCGGGTGCGAATGACTACGTAACGAGGGACCGGTTGGCGCGCCTCGCGCCGGTCTTGGAGCGCGAGTTGGCGGAGACTCAGCTGCGCAGCGCACATCGCCGGGCGCGACGCGATCTCACCGCGAGTGAGGAGCGATTTCGCAGTCTGACGGCTCTGTCTTCCGACTGGTATTGGGAACAGGACGAGGAGCTACGTTTTACCTACGTATCGTCGAGCCAGAGAGACAAATACAGCGAAGCGCTGGAATCATGGGCCGGCAAGAGGCGATGGGAGCTTCCGTATCGAAATGCCGACTGGACGTTGCATCGCGCGACGGTCGAGGCGCGAAAACCCTTTTATGATGTCCAACTACAGCCATTCAGGCACGATGGAAGTATCGTTCACGTCAGTGTCAGCGGCGAAGCGAAATTCGACGCACGGGGCAAGTTCCTTGGGTATCGCGGTGTAGGCAAAGATATTACCGAACGCGTGAAAGACGCGGAAGCGTTGCGCCTGTTTCGTACGGCGATGGACACAACTGTCGATGCCATCACGCTGGTGAGCCGTGCCGCCATGCGATTCGTCGAAGTAAACGCGACCGCCGCCCAAATGCTCGGATATGCACGCAATCAATTGTTGCAGCTCGGGCCCCAGGACGTCAGCGTCATCCCCCGTGATAAAGCCGAGCGCGCCTACGATTCGCTGATCGCCGGCGAAAACACATACGCCGTCATCGAAACGCAGTTGCAGCGAGCGGATGGGTCGCTTTTCCATGTGGAGATTCGTCAGCACGCCCAACGCGCCGGAGGCGATTGGATCATCGTCGGCGTGGTGCGTGACCACACGGAAAGACGCGACGCGGAACAGAAGCTTCGGGGTCTCAATCGCCTCTATGCCATGGCAAGCGCGACCAACGCGTTGGTGATACGCGCGCGCGACCGGGACGAGCTTTTCCGCAATGCGTGCAACATCGTGGTCGATCATGGTCAATTCGAAAGAGCCTGGGTGGGCCTGCTCGATGAAAAGGGCACGACGATTGTTCCGACGGCTTGCGCGGGACTGGACGACGCTGCATTTGCGGCCATTCGAAAGGTGTTTTTGGCCAGGGGCCAGATTCAAGGAAAAACCCTGGCTGCGCGTGCGATGCGGGAGAAGGCGCCGGTCATTTCCAACAATGTGCAAAATGATGCGGAACGCGTCGCCAGTCTACGCTACGCAGAACCGGGGACGCGTTCGCTGGCGGTCTTGCCGCTGATCATCTCTGAAAAAGCGGTCGGTGTATTTGTGCTCTACACCACGCAATTGGAGTTCTTCGATGCCGATGGGCTGCTGCTTCTCACCGACCTTGCCGGCAACGTGGCGTTCGCCCTCGATCAAATTCAAAAACAAGACCGGTTCGACTACCTCGCCTACTACGACGTGATTACCGGGCTCGCAAACCGCAGATTGTTTCTCGATCGTCTTACCCAGTTTATGCGCAGTGCCGCGAATGCAGGACACAAGCTCGCATTGTTTATGATCGATTTGGAGCGGTTCAAAAAGATCAACGACACCCTCGGCCGAAATGCAGGCGATGAACTCCTTCGATTGGTGGCGGCATGGCTCGTGCAAAATGCCGGGGACTCCAATGTGCTCGCTCGGGTGGACGCGGACCATTTTGCCGTGGTGTTACCGGAAGTGTCACATGAAGCCGAAGTGGCACGCGTGCTCGAGAAAACGATTGAAGGATTTCTAAACCATTCATTTCAGTTGGAAGATACCCAGTATCGAATTGCCGCCAAAGTGGGTGTGGCAGTCTTTCCCGACGACGGATCCGAGGCGGATACATTGTTCAAGAACGCCGAGTCCGCATTAAAAAAGGCAAAGGTTGGGGGTGATCGCTATTTATTCTACGCACAGAAGATGACCGAGACGGTGGCGGGAAGCCTTGGCCTCGAGAATCGGCTGCGCCAGGCACTGGATAACGAGGAATTCGTACTTCACTATCAGCCCAAGGTGAGCATCGCGAATGGCGCAGTCACCGGTGCCGAAGCGCTGCTTCGTTGGCAAGATCCGCGCGCCGGTCTCGTGCCTCCGGCGCGTTTCATTCCGCTTCTGGAGGAGACCGGATTGATTCACGAAGTGGGGCGGTGGGCGCTGCAAAAAGCGCTCGAAGATTACCAGCGCTGGCGCAAAGCAGGCCTGCCGGCGGTACGCATTGCAGTCAACGTGTCGCCGCTGCAACTGCGCAACCGGCAATTCGTTACTGAGATTGAACAGGCTATCGCCGGTACGGCGGATGCTGCCGCAGGACTCGAAATAGAATTGACGGAAAGTCTGATCATGGAAGACGTCGATCACAGCATCGGAAGTTTGCGCGCCGTGCGCGCACTGGGTGTCACTGTCGCTATCGATGATTTCGGCACGGGCTTCTCTTCGCTCAGCTATTTGTCGAAATTGCCGGTGGACACGCTGAAAATCGACCGCTCCTTCATCAGGGACATGAACTCGAGTGTAGGCGGGCGCACCCTGGTCTCGGTGATCATCAATCTGGCGCACGCCCTGCAACTCAAGGTCGTCGCCGAGGGAGTGGAAACCATGGACCAGCTACACGAGTTAAAACTACTGCGCTGCGATGAGATACAGGGGTATTTAATCGGCAGGCCGGTCCCGGCGGAAATCTTTGAACAAAAATACTTGATCGGTTCCTACGCCGCCTAGGCGGCTTCAATTTGCGACGTCGGATTTTTCCTACACAGGTTTCAGAGCTTGTGGGACGGGGATTTTTGGACATCGGCCACTGGCTTTGCCAAGCTTCGCGGCAATACGCATTTTTTAAAGGCAGTAGCGTGGAGAATTCGACCCATAACGCGCTGACCTTGAAAAGCCTGGAGACCGTCATGGATCAAAATTCGAGCCCTGCTGTCGGCGGCCGCCCCAAGCGTCGCGCCAAGGCAAGCGGCAATTCGACAGGGCTCGGCCAGCGTGCCCAATCGACCCGGGTTCCGGGGCTTGATCACCATGAATTGCTGCACGCGCTGCACGCGATGCAGGCCGGGGATTTTTCCGTCCGGCTACCCGGGCACCAGTTAGGGATCGCGGGCAAGATTTGCGATGCCTTCAACACCATCGTTGCCGCCAATCAGCGCATCGCTCAGCAGATGGAGCATGTGGGGGAGGTCGTGGGTCATCAGGGCAAGACGCGGACCCGGGTGCGTTTCGGCCTGTCCGATGGGGCGTGGGCCGACATGGAGAGTTCCGTCAATGCACTGATCGACGATTTGTTGTGGCCGACTACCGCCGTCACCCGTACCGTGACCGCCGTGGCGCGCGGCGACTTACTGCAGACGGTGCCACTCGACGTCGATGGGCGGCCATTGAAGGGCGAGTTCCTGCGCTCCGCCACCATCGTCAATACCATGATCAAGCAGCTCAGCATCTTCACCTCCGAAGTGACGCGCGTGGCCCGTGAAGTCGGCACCGACGGTAAGCTCGGGGGTCAAGCGCAAGTGCGCGAAGTGACCGGCGTTTGGAAGGACTTGACCGAGAGCGTCAATTCCATGGCGTCGAACCTGACGGCGCAGGTCCGCAATATTGCCGAAGTCACGATCGCGGTAGCGAACGGCGATCTTTCGAAAAAAATTACCGTGGACGTGCGCGGCGAAATCCTGCAATTGAAGGAGGCCATCAATACCATGGTGGACCAGTTGCGCTCCTTCGCGTCCGAGGTCACCCGGGTGGCTCGAGAGGTAGGCACCGAGGGGAAATTAGGCGGTCAGGCGCTGGTGCCCGGTGTCGCAGGCACGTGGAAGGATCTCACGGATTCTGTGAACGCCATGTGCGGCAATCTCACCGCACAAGTCAGAAATATTGCGCAGGTGACGACCGCGGTGGCGCGCGGCGACTTGTCGCGCAAAATCACGGTCGACGTTTCGGGTGAGATTCTCGAACTGAAACAGACCATGAACACCATGGTCGATCAACTCAATGCATTCGCCGGCGAGGTGACGCGCGTGGCGCGTGAGGTCGGCACGGAAGGGCGCTTAGGGGGGCAGGCGCAGGTCCCGGGCGTTGCCGGCACCTGGAAGGACTTGACCGACAACGTCAACTCCATGGCATCGAATCTGACCGCCCAGGTGCGCAATATCGCCGAGGTCTCTACCGCCATCGCCAGCGGCAATCTGGCGAAGAAAATCACCGTTACGGTATCCGGCGAAATCCTCGAACTGAAGGAAACCATCAACACGATGGTCGATCAGCTCAACGCGTTTGCATCCGAAGTGACGCGCGTCGCGCGCGAAGTGGGCACGGAGGGACGGTTGGGCGGGCAGGCCAATGTGCGCGGTGTGGCGGGCACGTGGAAGGATCTCACCGAGAACGTCAACTCCATGGCCTCGAACCTCACCGGCCAGGTGCGAAATATCGCGGAAGTGACCACTGCGGTTGCCAACGGCGATTTGTCCAAAAAGATCACGGTCGATGTGAAGGGCGAAATCCTCGAGCTCAAAGACACCATCAATACCATGGTGGACCAGTTGAACGCTTTCGCCGGCGAAGTGACGCGCGTTGCCCGTGAAGTGGGAACCGAGGGCAAGCTCGGCGGCCAGGCGCAACTCAAGGGCGTGGCGGGAACCTGGAAGGATCTGACGGATTCCGTGAATTCGATGGCCTCGAACTTGACCGGGCAGGTGCGCAATATCGCCGAAGTCGCCACCGCTGTCGCCCAGGGCGACTTGTCCAAGAAGATCACGGTGTCAGTGTCCGGTGAGATTCTGCTGCTCAAGGATACACTGAACACCATGGTGGACCAGCTGCGCTCCTTCGCGGGCGAGGTCACCCGCGTGGCGCGCGAAGTCGGAACGGAAGGGCGTCTCGGCGGGCAGGCCCAGGTTCCGGGTGTCGCAGGTACTTGGAAGGACTTGACCGACTCGGTCAACTCCATGGCGGGCAACCTCACGGCGCAGGTGCGCAATATCGCGGATGTATCCACGGCAATCGCCAATGGCGATCTGTCCCGCAAAATCACCGTCGACGTCAAGGGGGAAATCCTGCGGCTGAAGGAAACCCTCAACACGATGGTCGATCAGTTGAACCGATTCGCCTCGGAGGTGACCCGCGTGGCGCGCGAAGTCGGTACCGAGGGCAAGCTGGGCGGGCAAGCCAATGTTCCCGGCGTGGCGGGAACTTGGAAGGATTTGACCGAGAACGTCAATTCGATGGCATCGAATTTGACCGGTCAGGTGCGCAACATCGCAGAGGTCACCACGGCGGTTGCCCGCGGCGATCTCTCGCGCAAGATCACGGTCGACGTCAAGGGCGAAATTCTCGAGCTGAAAAACACCATCAATACCATGGTGGATCAGCTCAACGGGTTCGCCGGTGAAGTGACGCGAGTGGCCCGCGAAGTGGGCACCGAAGGCAAACTGGGCGGGCAAGCGCAGGTACCCGGTGTCGCGGGGACATGGAAGGATCTCACCGATAACGTCAATTCCATGGCGGGAAATCTCACCGCGCAGGTGCGCAACATCGCCGAGGTGGCGACCGCCATCGCGACGGGAGACTTGTCCCGCAAGATTACCGTCGACGTGCGCGGCGAAATCCTGCTGTTGAAAGAGACCTTGAACACCATGGTGGATCAGC
>JALYIW010000024.1 GCA_030775625.1 Pseudomonadota bacterium
GCATTTTGTTTATGGCTTGCATGCCATCAACGCGGTGCTCGAGCGGGCTCCGGAGCGGCTCTTGGAATTGTGGATCGCGGAGCCACGCGATGACGCTCGCGCTCGAGATCTGAGAGAACGCGCGGAGCGCTCGGGCATTCGGGTGCAAAACGTCGGCGGCGAGGCCCTCGCCAAACTCGTCGGCGACGTGACTCATCAAGGCGCGGTCGCGGCGCTGCGTCCGCTCAAAGCCTGGGACGAGCACGATCTCATCCGGGCGGTAGGTCAACTCAGTGAGGATGCCCTGCTGTTGGTGCTGGACGGAGTGACGGATACGCACAATTTGGGGGCCTGTCTACGCACGGCCAACGCAGCCGGTGCGCATGCGGTGGTCATTCCCAAAGATCGTTCGGCCACTCTGGATGGCGTGGCGCGCAAGGTGGCCGCGGGTGCGGCGGAATTCATTCCCGTGGCGAGCGTAACCAATCTTGCGCGGACCCTCGACTCGTTGAAAGAGTGCGGTATCTGGGTCGTCGGCACCGACGGCGAGGCGCCCCAAGCCCTTTATGCGGCGGATCTGAAGCGACCGCTGGCGCTGGTTTTGGGCGCCGAGGGGAGCGGCATGCGGCGCCTGACACGGGAGCGCTGTGATTTTTTGGTGAGTATTCCCTTGGCCGGCCAGATGGAGTCTTTGAATGTCTCTGTGGCTGCGGGAGTTGCCTTATTCGAGGCGCGGCGCCAGCGCAGGAGTTGAGGCACAGCCGCAGATCGGCGTCCAGGGAGAGTTGCAGAGCAACACCTGTTGACCGGTGTGGCACTGACCGCGTATCCTGCGCGCTCTTTTTCGCCGGCTGACCGGCCTCACTCCTTGCCTCACCGCTCGCAACGGGAGGCTAAACCGTAGGGAGCTTACAATGCGGCATTATGAAATCGTGCTTCTGGTCCATCCGGATCAGAGCGAGCAAGTTCCTGCGATGGTCGATCGCTATAAAGGCATGATCAGTGCCGGCGGCGGATCGGTTCATCGGTTTGAAGATTGGGGCCGGCGCCAGCTGACGTTCCCGATCTCGAAAGTTCACAAAGCGCACTACATCCTTCTGAACGTCGAATGCGATCAGAAGACGATCGATGAGCTCAAGGGCTCATTCCGATTCAGCGATGCAGTCCTTCGCAGCCTGGTCGTGAGAATGGACGAAGCAGTGACCGAGGCGTCACCGATGGCACGCGCTCCGGATGAGAATGCGCGCCGCCATGATGACTTCGGTGACGACGGCGATGACGACGATATGCCCACGGGCGTCCGTTAAGCCGCACCTCAAGGAAATTAGGAGACCCGCATGGCACGTTTTTTTCGCCGCAAGAAGTTTTGCCGATTCACCGCCGATGACGTCAAGCAGATCGACTACAAGGATCTGACCACTCTCAAGAGCTACATCACCGAGACCGGCAAGATCGTTCCGAGCCGCATCACGGGAACGCGGGCTCACTATCAGCGCCAGCTGCAACTCGCCATTCGGCGCGCGCGATTCCTGGCTTTGCTGCCGTACACCGACCAGCACTAAGGTAGCTTTCACATGGATATCATATTGTTGCAAAAGGTCGCGAACCTCGGCCAAATCGGCGATCGCGTCAAAGTAAAATCCGGCTACGCGCGTAATTTTCTGGTGCCCACCGGCCGGGCCACGATGGCGACGGCGGCGAACATCGCCAAGTTCGAGGCGCAGCGTCACGAGCTCGAAGCAAAGGCCAATGCGGAACTTGCGGCAGCCCAGGCGCGTGCTGTGAAGTTCGAGAACTTCAAGCTCGAACTCAAAGCCAAGGCGGGCGCCGAAGGCAAGTTGTTCGGCTCCATCGGCACTGCCGACATCGCCGAAGCGGCCGTCAAGGCCGCCCAACCGATCAGTCGCAGCGAAGTACGCATGCCGACCGGACCGATTCGTGTCACCGGTGACCATCAGGTGCAGTTGCACTTGCACACCGATGTCGACGTGACCTTGACGGTCACCATCGTCGCCGAAGAGTAGCCTCGCACCCGCGTCCCCACGGGATTGCGCATGGCCGGTCGCGTCAGTAATCGTTCCTCGGGCGCCGGCGACGGGCTGCGTCTGCCGCCGCATTCGGTCGAAGCAGAACAGTCCGTGCTCGGCGGGCTGATGTTGGATTCAGCCGCCTGGGACCAGATCGCCGACCGTGTGATCTCCGAGGATTTCTACCGCAACGATCACCGGCTGATTTTCGAGGCGGTTGCCGGCCTGATCGAACGCAGCCAACCCTGCGACGCCGTGACTCTGTCCGGCCATCTGGAAAGCCAGGGTCTACTCGATCAGGTGGGCGGACTGTCCTATTTGGGATCGCTGGCCCGCGACACACCCACCGCGGCGAACATTCGCGCTTACGCGGACATCGTGCGCGAGCGCTCGGTGCTGCGGCAGCTCATCACCGCGGGCAATCTCATTGTCGGCAGTGCGCTGGAGCCGGAAGGACGCGAGACGCGCGAAATCGTCGATGATGCGGAGCGCGCGGTGTTCGAAATCGCGGAGCGCGGCTCGCGGGGCAAGGTCGGCTTCAGAACGATCAAGAGCATTCTGCCCGACGTCGTGAACCGAATCGACGAACTGTATCATTCCGACGGCACACTCACCGGCATCGCGACGGGCTTCAAGCAACTGGACGAATTGACATCGGGACTGCAGCAGGGCGACTTGATCATCGTCGCGGGCCGCCCATCCATGGGCAAGACCACGCTGGCGGTGAATATCGCCGAGAATGCCGCGCTCGGCTCGAACAAATCGGCGGCGATTTTCAGTATGGAAATGTCGGCCGAATCGCTGACCTTGCGCATGATTTCCTCCCTCGGCCGGATCAACCAGAGCAATTTACGCTCGGGCCGCTTGCATGAAGACGATTGGCCGCGAATCGATTCGGCCATGACTCAACTGGGCAACGCCAAGATCTATGTCGACGAGACGCCGGGACTCTCGCCCACCGAAATCCGCGCACGCGCGCGCCGCTTGAAGCGCGAGCGTGGCCTAGACCTGATCGTGGTGGATTACTTGCAGCTCATGCAAGTTGCGGGTACCAAGGAGAATCGCGCCACCGAGATTTCCGAGATCTCTCGATCTCTCAAGGCGCTGGCCAAGGAATTGAAGATACCCATCATCGCGCTCTCGCAGCTCAACCGAGGCGTGGAGCAGCGGGAGAACAAGAAGCCGGTGATGTCGGATCTTCGGGAATGCGTCACCGGCGATACGCCGGTGCTGCTTGCGGATGGCCGGCGCGTGCCCATTCGCGAACTCCTCGGGCAGACTCCCGAAGTCTGGGCAATGGGCGAAGATCAAAAGATCATCAAGGCGCAAAGCGATTTGGTCTGGTCCAAGGGCGCGCGCCAAGTATTTCGCGTGTCGCTTGCGTGCGGCCGATCGTTGCGAGCGACGGCCAATCATCGCGTATTCACGAGCGAGGGATGGAGGACGGTTGCAGAATTGGGTCAAGACTCTCGAGTCGCGGTGGCCCGGCAATTGGAGAGTGACGCTGTAAAAGACCCGTCAAAGTCCGATCTCTTTTGGGACCGCGTCGTGGCCGTCGGACTCGAAGGTGAAGAAGAGGTTTTCGACCTTACGGTTCCGGGCCCGGCGAGTTGGCTGGCCGATGGAATCGTCTGCCATAACAGTGGTGCCCTGGAGCAGGATGCTGACGTCATTCTGTTGATTTATCGCGAGGATTTTTACGATCCCAACACGACGCGCAAAGGCATTGCCGACATCATTATTGCCAAACAGCGCAACGGTCCGACCGGCGATGTGCAGCTGACCTTCCTCGGGCAGTACACCAAGTTCGAGAATTACGCGCCTGAAGCTTATGCCGAGGGCGTGTTTCGGTGAGGCCGCCGTGAGGGTCGCGTGACGCCAATGTTGAGTGTCCCGTGACGCCGATGGTCAGCGCGACGGTGGACTCGGGAGCGCTGCGGCACAATTTGCAGGTGGTGCGGCAATGGGCGCCCCAATCGCGCGTCATGGCGGTCATCAAAGCAAATGCGTACGGTCACGGGCTCATCGCAGTCGCACGCGCACTCCAGTCCGCCGATGCATTCGCCGTCGCGCGCGTCGATGAAGGACTGGCGCTGCGCGAGGCGGGCATCAAGACGCCCACGGTGCTGCTCGAAGGCGTGTTCGACCGCGGACAACTCGACGCGGCCGCTGCGGCCGGCTTTGAACTCGTGGTTCATACCCATGAACAGATCGAACTGCTGCGCGCGGCTCCTCCCGCGATGAGCTTCAAGATATGGCTCAAGCTCGACAGCGGCATGAACCGCCTCGGATTCAAGGATGCGGCCTTTGGTGCTGCGCATGCCGCATTGGGCGCCCTCGGCGCGGTGCGATCTCCCGTCAATCTGTTCACCCATCTCGCCTCTGCCGACGAACCCGAACTTGCCACCACCGCCGATCAGCTGGCGCGGTTCGCAGCGGCGACTCGCAAGCTGCCCGGCGAACGCAGCATCGCCAATTCCGCTGGGATGCTGAGCTTCGCCGAGGCTCAAGCCGACTGGGTCCGGCCCGGCCTGCTCTTGTATGGCGTAGCGCCGATTGGCGGCGCGATCGGTGCGGACTATGGATTGCGGCCGGTCATGACACTGCATTCGCAGGTGATCGCGGTCAAGAACCTCGACATCGGGGAGCGGGTGGGCTATGGCGGCGATTGGATCGCGACGCGCCCCACGCGGTTGGCGGTGGCGGCGGTGGGGTACGGCGACGGATACCCGCGCAGCTTGGAGGCGGGCACACCGGTGTTGGTCAATGGCGAACGCGCCGGACTCGCGGGGCGGGTGTCCATGGACATGATCGGCATCGACGCGACCGACCTCAAGACGCCGCCGACATTGGGCGATCCCGTCGTTCTCTGGGGCGAGGGCCTGCCCGTGGAAGAGATCGCAGTGTGGGCCGACACCATCCCGTACGAGTTGCTCTGTGGAATCAGTCAACGAGTCGGTGTGAGGCCGCAACAAGAGCGATAGATTTGCGGCATTAGCATTACGGTATCACCTGCAGTGCCTCATACACGCAAGCTTACTTAATGGGAACCGTACCGCCTACCCCGCCGCATCATGGCCAGGCGCCACGGGAACGCACGGCGGCTAGCTCTCGAAGAACCCCAGCTTGACTCCGGCGAGCTGTACCACATCGTTGTCGTTCAGACGCCGAGCCTGCGGGCCGATGGGCACGCCGTTGACCTGGGGATAATCGTTTTCCTTGCCGCTGTCGACGTGCACGATGAAATAGCCTTCGGCGCGCCGAGTGATGGCCGCTACTTGCACGCCCGGACGACCTAGAGTCGTGAGGGCCTTGGTGAGCTCGAGCTCGCGGCCGGCAAATGCCCCGCTCAGTACCTGCAGCTTGGCCTTGGGCAGCGCCGTGGCATTGTCCGGGACGCCGGGGCGCTTGGCGGTAATCGCCTTGGCAGCCTGATCCACCGCGACCCCGACGCGCCTGATCCGTTCTTCGCCCTGGGAGGAGGGCGTGATGACCATGGTTTTTTCGAACTCGTCCTGGTCGGCTCCGCCATCTTGGCTGTCGACGAAGCGCAATTGGTGGTGCCCCACGGTGACCACGTCACCGTGCTGCATCGCATGTTTCTTGATCAGTTTGCCGTTGACGTACGTGCCATTGGTGCTGTTCAAATCCTCCAAAAAGGAGTCGTTCAGAATATTGATGATGAGGGAGTGGTGACCACTCACGGCCGGGTTGTCGATACGAATATCGTTGTCCGGAAGGCGCCCGATCGTGTAGCGCTCTTTGTTCATGTTGTATTCCGCGAGGATCTGACCATCCAAGCTGAGCATCAGACGTGCCATTTAGACTCCATTTCCCTAACCGAACCATCCCAAGATTTTGTCAAATATACGCCGGTGCGCGGGGAACGGCTCGGTTACATGAGCCATGATCACCGACACATTATCGCGGCCGCCGTTATCGTTAGAGAGCTGTATCAGCTGTTTAGCAACCGTATCAAGATTAGCACTAAAGGTACTGATTGTTAAGTGAATATCCTCATCTTCAATCATGTCTGAAAGACCGTCCGAGCACAGCACGTAGTAATCGCTTTTCTGCACCGGTTGCTCATGAATCTCCACTTCGACGTTCTGTTCGACTCCGAGCGCCCGCGTAACATAATTCTTGTTGGCGGCGCGCTGCGCTTCCTGCTGCGAGTAAAAGCCCCGATCGACCAATTCCTGAAGCAGCGAGTGATCCAGAGTCATTTGCTCGAAACGGTTATCGCGCAGTCGGTAAAGCCTGGAATCCCCCACATGCGCGATCGACATCTTGTTATCGTGGAACAAACACGCCACCACCGTTGTGCCCATTCCCTCACATTGAGGTTGAGTTTTCGAGGTGTGGTAGATGATTTTGTTGGCTCTGTGAATGGCATCACGAAGGATGATGCTGGGCCGGGTGAGGCCGGTGTCGGCATCCGGGACACTCAGATTCTCGCGGACCAAAGCATCCCGCACCAAATTGATGATGGTTTTGACGGCGATACCGCTGGCGACCTCTCCGGCGTTGTAACCTCCCATCCCATCGGCCAAAACAAAAAGGCCGATGTCCGCTTCGCTGCCTATCATGTCCTCATTGTGCTCGCGGACCCTACCGGTGTCGGTCAGGGCCACGCTGGCGATTTTACCTTTCAAATTCATGAGTTGCGTCCAATCACGGCAATCCGCTCGGTATCCGCGAGCGGCAGTCTTGCAAGGCGGCAGCCATCTGGGCGCCGGAGTCATACCTGTCGTCGGGATTTTTGGCGAGGGCACGGTCGACGATGCTTTCGACGCAGGCGGGAAGATCGGGCCTGAAGGCCCGCAAGGGTGGATGCGGGGCTTCGGCGATTTGCTGCATCAGTCCGGTCATCGAATCTGCAGTGAATGGCAGCTGGCCGGTCAACAACTGAAACAGGCTGACACCCAGGGAAAACAGGTCCGAGTGACCTGTCACGTTGCGTCCCTCGAGCTGCTCGGGCGACATGAACGAGGGTGTGCCCAGCACGATACCCGTGCGCGTGCTGCCCGCGCCGGTGAGGCGTGCAATGCCGAAATCCGTGATCTTCAGTACATCGGTGCTCGGGTCGTACATGAGGTTCGCCGGTTTGATGTCACGATGAACCACTTGCTGTTTGTGCGCGAAACCCAATGCTTCGGCGGTACGTCCGATCACGTCGAGAACTTTGCGCGGCTCCAGCAAGTTGTTGGATTTCGCATAGTCGCTGAGATGCCGGCCCTTCAAATATTCCATCGCGATATAGGCAAGGCCGCGCTCCTCGCCCACGTCATATATCGTCACGATATTCGGATGATTGAGACGGCCGGCCGTTTCAGCCTCACGGAAGAAACGCGAACGGGCTTCCGCCAGCTCCGCGTCGCTGAATTCGCTGGCGAGCGGTATGGCCTTGATCGCCACCATGCGATTAATGGCCGTGTCCTTGCCGAGATACACAATGCCCATCGCGCCACGTCCGATTTCTTTCTCGAGCTTGTAGCGGCCGAGCTGCTGAACATCGGAAGCGTTCGCGGTCGACGCTGCGTCCGGGCGGTTGGCGGCAGGAGCTGCTTGGCCGGCCGGTGCCTCGGGCGCGGGCCTTGGACGTTGTTCCGGCGAGGGCGCTGCCGCCGCAGGCTTGGCGCGCACGGCATCCATCAGTTTTCCCAAACGGGCCGCCACATCACGATAGGTGTTATCGAACCGCGCCAAGTGGCGGTAAACGGCGGTCGCTTGGAGGACGCGGCCACGAGTTTCCAGCTGCGTCCCCAAGGTGTATAGATCGGCGAGCACCGCGGGACTCGGTTTGCGGCCCTTGAGTTCGGCGAAGCGTTGTTCGAAATTATCGAGCAGTCGTGCGGTCTCAACGCCCAACGGCCGAGGTATTTTCGGCGCGGGTGCGGCTGCGGCCGGCGCGGAGAACCGGCACCAGACCAATATAGCGCTACCGCTGGTCAATAGAACGATCCCCGGCAGCCATAGCCAGGTGTCGAGATTTGCGATTACTCGGAGCAAAAGACCCACACTCAAGGTCCCCAAGCCCACGATCGCTGCGATAAGCGCAAATTTTCGCATGCAATAGACATAATCCGAATCCAGAAGCCCGGCAGTATAGGTGATCGGGTCGCATTAACTGCAATGCAGTGCTCACAAATCGGTGTTAAGGAAGTTCATGGTGAAGTCGAAAGAGGTCTTTATTTGTCAGAACTGCGGAACCTCTTCTGTCAAATGGCAGGGGCAGTGTGCCGGCTGCGGCGAGTGGAATAGCCTGGTGGCCGAAGTTTTCTCGGCCAATCCGCGCAAACCCCTGCTCTCGCCGCGGACCGCCCGCGCCGACGTGTCGTCTTCGATGGCGGCCGAAGCAATTATGGAATCGCCGCGGCTGACGACAGGTTCGAGCGAACTGGATCGGGTGCTGGGAGGCGGACTGGTGCCGGGCTCAGTCACATTGATCGGCGGCGATCCCGGCATCGGCAAGTCCACGCTGATGCTACAGGCGGCGGCCGCACTCAACGGCGCTGGACCGGTGCTGTATGCCACCGGCGAAGAATCATTGCAACAGGTAGCACTTCGCGCGCGGCGCCTCGGCCTGCAGGCCGCCACCGCGCGATTGGTCGCCGAGACTTGCGTGGAAGACATTGTGGGCGCCGCCACGAGCCTTGCGGCACGCGCACTCATCGTGGATTCCATTCAAACCATGCATTCCGAACGCGTTGATTCGGCGCCGGGGGCGGTTTCGCAGTTGCGTGAATGCACTGCGGAGTTGGTGCGCTTCGCCAAGGCCAGCGGCACGGCGGTGCTGTTGGTCGGTCACGTCACCAAGGAAGGACAGATCGCTGGGCCCCGGGTGCTCGAGCACATGGTGGACACGGTGCTGTATTTCGAGAGCGATACCGGCAGCCGCTATCGCGTTCTGCGGTCAGTCAAAAATCGCTTTGGGGCCGCCAATGAGATCGGCGTGTTCGCAATGGCGGAGCAGGGACTGCGCGAGGTCACGAATCCCTCTGCGATTTTCTTGTCGCGCCACGCGGCGCCGGTCCCGGGCAGCGTCATTACCGTGATGCGCGAAGGGACGCGCTCACTGCTGATCGAAGTGCAAGTTCTGGCCGATGCGAGTCTGGGTGCGAATCCCCGCCGAGTCGCGGTGGGAATCGACGGCAACCGGCTGACCATGCTGTTGGCGGTGGCGCACCGTCATGCGGGTTTGCAACTGAGCGGTCAGGATGTGTTTGCCAATGTCGTGGGAGGGGTACGCTTGGCGGAGACTGCCGGAGACCTGGCCATTGTGATGGCGGCGCGGTCGAGCTTGCGCGATTTACCGGTGCCCGATTCGCTCATCGTGTTCGGCGAGTTGGGGTTGGCCGGGGAAATTCGCCCGGTGCCCTTTGGCGAGGAGAGATTGCGCGAAGCGGCGAAGCACGGCTTCAAACTGGCAGTGGTGCCCGAGGCGAACGTGCCGAAGCGTCCCCCCGAGGGTATGACGGTGCGCGGGGTCGCGAGATTGCAGCAAGCGATGGAGGCGACTTGAAAAGCCTTCCACGCCATACCGCTGGCGAGGCCAGGGCAGTATCGAGGTCAGGGCGGGGCCGGTTCCGGCGGGCGTATACGCACGGTTTTTATGGCGTTGTCACCGGTCTGCAGCACTTCGAGCATGTAGTCCGCCAATTTCACGGTGGTACCCACTTCGGGAATGGTTTCCAGGAATTCCAGGATCAAGCCATTCAGGGTCTTGGGTCCGTCGGTGGGCAGGTTCCAACGCATGGATCGATTCAGCGCGCGGATGCTTGCCGACGCGTTGGCGACATAGCTGCCGTCAGCCTCGAAGTGCACGTCTTTGTGCATCATGGTCGCAGGATCGGTGGTGAATTCGCCGACGATTTCCTCGAGGATGTCTTCGAGCGTCACTAGGCCTTGAATGTCCCCGTACTCATCCACGACGAATGCCAAGCGACGTTTGTCGCGCTGAAAATTCAGGAGCTGGGTGTTCAGGGTCGTCCCCGACGGCACGAAATACGCTTCGCGCGATCCTGCGGCTTCGATCAGTGCATCGCGATCCAAGCGGCCGCGCGCCAGCTGGTGCACCACCTGCTTCATGTGCAGCACTCCGATGATGCGGTCGATTTCTCCCTCATAGACCGGCAACCGGGTGTGTTGACTTTGTCGCAATTGCTCCAGCACCCTGTCCCAATCATCGTCGGCATCGATGCCGACGATCTCGGTCCGCGGCACCATGATGTCTTCCACGGTGGCGTTTTCGAGATCCAGAATGCTCACCAGCATTTGTTGATGCCGGTGGGGAATCATGGCGCCGGCTTCCGCCACGACGGTTCGCAGTTCCTCGCTGCTCAAGGAAATCGACGCCTGCTGGGCCGAAACGCCCAGCAGCCGCAGAACGCCGTTGGCCAGGAGATTGGTGGCCCACACAAAGGGATACAGCAGCAGCAGCAGCGGGGTATAGATGTAGGCTGCCGGGAGAGCGAGCTGTTCGGGGTGCAGGGCGCCGAAGGTTTTGGGCGCTACCTCGCAAAAGATCAGCAGCACCAAGGTCAATGCGGCGGCGCCGATCGCGACCAAGTATTCCCCGCCCAAGCGTACCGCGATGAATCCGACCAGCATGGGCGCCGCCACGTTGACGAGGGTGCTCAATAAGAGGATCAACCCGATGAGCCGGTCGGGATGGGCGAGCAGCGCCGCCGCCAAACGGGCGCCGCGGTGCCCTTCATTGGCGCGGTGACGCAGGCGATAGCGATTCAAGCTCATGAGCGCCGTTTCGCTACCGGCGAAAAATGCGGCGAGTATCAACAGTGACGCCAGCGCACCGAACAATAAACCTAGAGACGGATGTTGCATTAGCCCCAGTGTCGCCCGAGTATGTTCTCGAGGACGAACTTCGAACCGAAGTACGCCAGGGCCAATGCGGCAAAGCCGCTCAGGGTCCAGCGCACCGCAGATCGGCCGCGCCAACCGAAGCGAATGCGGCCGATCAGCAATGTGCCGAATAGAATCCACGCGACGATGGAGAGCTCCGTTTTCTGAATCAAGTGCTGGGCGAACAAATTGGTGACAAACACGAAACCGGTGAACAGCGAAAGCGTGAGGAAAAGAAAGCCGGCGCCGATCAGCCGAAACATGACTTTCTCGAGCGCATCGAGCGGCGGCAGGGCGCTCGGTAGATCGGCAATGCGCCGGGTGCGCAGGCGTCGATCGAGAAATACCAGCAGCAGGGCGGTGACGGCGGCGGCAAACAGCAATGCCGCAGCGGCCATGGAAAGCAAGATATGAGCAGTGAGTTCCCAGCCGGGCGCTGCCGCTTCGGCATAGCTATGGCCGGCACCGGTCACTGTCGAGCCGACAGCCGCGCAGCCGAGTAATATCGATCCGAGAACACGGTTGAGCCTTTCAATGGATATGAGACAAGCGAGCACCGCCAAGGTCCAGGCCAGCAAGGAAATCGCTTCCAACAAGCCGATCGAGAAGGGTCCCTTGATGCGCATCATGTGTACGATGGCGTCGCTGTGCGCGACCAGGCTGGCAAGCGTCAGAGCCCATACATAGGGTTCCAACCGTGGCTTATTCACACTGCGCAGCATGACCCAGGCACTGGCGGAATAGAGCAAGAGCAAAGTGATTGCGAGGATCACGTTAGGCCTAAAGGATGACGTGGGAATAATGACACAACGACCCATGAGCGCCTAGCGACGGGAACAGCGCCTAGCCGCGGCGGCAATCGCCCTATATTATTCACCTGATGTTCGACCGCCTCACCTCCAGTCTTTCCGGCGCACTCGCGTCTCTATCCGGCCGGGGGCGGCTCACCGATGACAATATCGCCGACACGGTCCGTGAAGTCCGTCTCGCGTTGCTCGATGCGGATGTGGCGCTCGGCGTCGTCAAGACCTTTACCGAAGCCGTCAAAGCGCGCGCGATCGGCGCCGAGGTCGCCAAGAGCCTCTCTCCAAGCCAGGCATTCGTCAAAGTGGTGCACGAGGAACTGACGCGGCTCATGGGAGAGCCGAGCGCCGGCCTCAATCTGCGGGCGCAACGGCCGGTCGTGGTGATGCTCGCAGGTCTGCAAGGCGCGGGCAAAACCACCAGTGCTGGCAAATTGGCGCGCTGGCTGATCGAAAAGCAGAACAAGAAGGTGCTGATGGTCAGCACCGATGTCTATCGTCCGGCGGCCATCCTGCAACTGCAGACCTTGGCATCGCAGGTGGGGGCCGGATTTGCCGCTGGGCTTGCCAGCGAAGTGCCGGTGGCAATAGCGAGGCGCGCGCTGACGGAGGCGACGCTGCAGGCTTATGACGTGTTGTTGCTGGATACGGCGGGCCGTCTGCATATCGATGACGAAATGATGGCGGAGATCAAGGAGCTGGCAACGGCGCTCAACCCCCACGAACGCTTGTTCGTCGTGGACAGCATGGCGGGCCAGGATGCCGTCAACGCCGCCAAAACCTTCGATGATGCGCTGAGTCTGACGGGCATCATTCTGACCAAGACCGACGGCGACGCCCGGGGGGGCGCCGCCTTGTCCGTGCGACAAGTCACCGGCAAGCCCATTCTGTTCGTCGGCACCGGCGAGAAATCTGAAGGCCTGGAGCTGTTTCATCCCGAGCGCATTGCCTCGCGCATTCTCGGAATGGGCGATGTACTGTCGCTGGTCGAGCAAGTGCAGGGGCAGGTCGACCAAGAGAAGGCGGAAAAGCTCGCCAAAAAAATCAGCAAGGGCAAATCCTTCGATTTATCGGACTTGCGGGATCAGCTGAGTCAGCTGCAAAAAATGGGCGGATTGTCCGCCTTGTTGGATAAGTTGCCGGCTCAGCTTCAGGCCAATGCCGCGGCGGCGTCGGGAGCGGTAAATATCCAAAACATGAAGCGGCAGATGGGCATCATCGACTCGATGACCCCTCGCGAGCGCCGACGCCCCGAAATGATCGACAATTCGCGCAAACGCCGCATTGCAGCAGGGGCGGGGGTGCAGCTCCCGGAGGTCAATCGCCTGTTGAAACAGTTCGACCACATGCAAAAAACCATGAAAAAGCTCGCCAAGGGCGGCATGCTGAAAAACATGATGCGCGGCATGGGCGGACGGCTGCCGCCGAACTTCGGACCCTGATTTGTTGCCGATTCAACGAGTTGTTGCTCTCGGGGGCTAGTTGTCATTACAATTAGCGGCTAGGCATTGCAGGGTGAATAAAAGATGGTGACGATCCGTTTGACTCGACGCGGCGGCAAGAAGACCCCGTTCTATCACGTTGTGGTGACCGATAGCCGCAAACGCCAAGGCGGCACCAGCCTGGAGAGCGTGGGCTTGTTCAATCCC
>JALYIW010000025.1 GCA_030775625.1 Pseudomonadota bacterium
GCGTTGAATTGCGCTTGGATGAGGCGCTGCGGGTCATCGCTATCCGCCTCATTCAGTTTCCAGTGTCCACTGAAATCAACACCGGCAGGGGGCGCCACTTGGAGCTTTTCGCTCGCACAGCCGGTGAGGAAGGCCATTGCCACACATAGGGCGAATCGCATACGGCAATCTTATAATGAAGCGCGCGTCGGCGGGCAATCGCGAGCGTCAGATTGCCGTTTGGGGGGCTCGCTGGGGCGCGCGTAAATCGTTCGGTCCGCAAATCCACGCCCGGCCTTCGAAGGGCTGAAAGCACACCCGCAGCGGGGCGGTTCTGCGCATAGTCTGGGTGCTACAGGCGATTTTGCCTTCGGCGAGATCAGCTTGAATCAAATCCGCCAGCGAAGCACTGGGTTCGTCGGCATCCATCGGCGGTAGGCCATGCGCGAGAATACGCGCCTGGACTTCGTCGCCCCGCGTTGCGCTGCCGAGCACGGCGCGTTTGAAGCGATCAAGCACGACCAACACAGAACTCAAGGTATTGTCGGTCACCTCGCTTGGACGCCCGGTGCCGCCCATGAATCGCAAATGCAACAGGCCGCCGACGCTGCGTTCCTCATCGTGCAGACACAGCGCCAACGCTCCATGCAAATCCGCAATCATCAGCAGAGGTTCGGACGAGACACGGAAAGTGTCCGGCGCAACCAATACTTCCGTCAGATCAATAGCCAAAGCGGACCCCCAAAGTGACTTCGGCGATGCTGCACGCAACCGCCGCATCCCTCTGCCGAGCAAATCACGGTTTCAGGAAGCCAATTCTCGTTTAGAGGCAGAGTAGGCAACTGTTAAACTATCGCACAGGATCCGCAGTCATAAGCTCATGCTTTGCGGTAATTGGCGCTGCGGGGGGTTTACGACGTATGGTGAAGGGCTATGTATCGGTATGACGTAACCGACAAAACCCTCGTGGACGAGCGCGTAGCGCAGTTTCGCGATCAGACCCGCCGGTTTCTGGCCGGCGAGCTGTCGGAGGATGAGTTCCGGCATCTCAGGCTGCGCAATGGCCTGTATATCCAGACACACGCTCCGATGTTACGGGTCGCTATTCCCTACGGGCTGCTGTCCTCGGTCCAATTGCGAACCTTGGGCGGCATCGCGCGCCGTTATGACCGCGGCTACGCACATTTCACCACTCGGCAAAACATCCAGTACAACTGGCCCAAACTCGCGGAGGTGCCGGATATTCTGGCGGAACTCGCGGCGGTCGAGATGCACGCGATTCAGACCAGCGGCAATTGCATCCGCAACACCACCTCGGATCACCTGGCGGGCGTGACCCCCGACGAATTGGCCGATCCGCGTCCGTGGTGCGAAATCATCCGGCAATGGTCGACCTTCCATCCGGAATTCACCTATTTGCCGCGAAAATTCAAGATCGCGGTGACCGGAGCGCCGCAGGATCGTGCCGCTTCATTGGTGCATGACGTGGGCGTGCACATCGTGCGGAACACAGACGGTGAGTTGGGTTTCGAAATTCTGGCCGGCGGCGGTCTGGGCCGCACGCCGATTATCGGACAGGTGGTGCGCGAATTCCTGCCCCGCGAACACTTGCTCTCCTATCTCGAAGCCATTTTGCGCGTCTACAACCTGGAAGGCCGACGCGACAACCTCACCAAGGCGCGCATCAAGATATTGGTCAAGGCATTGGGCATCGAGGAATTTCGGCGGCGCGTGGAGGCTGAATGGCAGCTCATCCGCGACGGCGGTCTGCGAATCGACGACGCTGAAGTCGCCCGTATGCGCAGTTTCTTCCCGCCACCCGCTTATCGCAGCCTGCCCGATATCGAGCCCGCTCTTGGCAAGGAGACGGCCTTTCGTGCCTGGTACCGCTACAACACCGTGGCGCACAAAGTTCCGGGCTACCGGGTGGTGTATGTGTCGCTCAAAAAACCCGACGTTGCGCCGGGCGACGCCACCGATGCACAAATGGAGTTGCTGGCCGATCTCGCGGACCGCTACAGCTTCGGCGAAGTGCGCGTCACGCACACGCAGAATTTATTGTTCGCCGACGTGCAGCAAGACGCGACATTCGAATTGTGGCAGACCCTCGAGGCGGCAGGCTTGGCGACGCCTAACATCGGCACGCTCACCGACATGATCTGTTGCCCGGGACTGGATTTTTGCAGTCTCGCGAATGCGAAATCGATCGATGTCGCCAAACTCATCAATGAGCGTTTCGACGACTACGATTATCTATATGATTTGGGAGAGCTCGACATCAAGATGTCGGGCTGCATGAATGCCTGCGGACATCACCATGTCGGTAACATCGGGATTTTGGGCGTCGATAAGGCCGGCCAGGAGTGGTACCAGATCACCATCGGCGGTGCAGCCGGTGCCGACGCCTCTTTGGGCCAGGTGATCGGTCCGTCGGTGGCCAAGAGCGAAGTCGCCGAAACCATTGCGCGGCTGCTCGCCGTGTATGTGGAACAACGGGCACCCGGAGAGCGTTTCCTCGACACCGTGCGCCGCCTCGGCGTGAAACTATTCAAGGAAAGAGTGTATGCCACGCCGGCTGCTGCGTGACGGTCGGATCGTCGACGACGAGTGGCAGTATGCCGTGGAAGCCACAGCACACGCTACGGCGCCGCTGATCGTGCGCTTCGAGCAGTGGCAGGCGGAGCGCGACCGCTGGGTGGCGCGCGGCGGCAGGCTAGGCGTAGTGCTCGCGCCTGCACACAAAGTCGAACAACTGGCGCCGGATCTCGCGCATTTCGCCTTGGTCGCTGCGGAGTTTACCGGGCCTGCGGAAGGACGCGGCTACACCCAAGCGCGCCTGCTCAGAGAACGCTATGGCTTCAGCGGTGAATTGCGCGCCATGGGATTCGTGCACCGCGATCAGCTGTTTTTCCTGGCGCGCTGCGGCTTCAATAGTTTCGAACTACCCGACAGCGACATCGAGAACGCCCGCTCCGCGTTGTCGACTTTTTCTGCCGCATATCAGCCGGCTAACGACTCGGGGCTGCCCCTCAAGCTGCAGCGCCACTAGCGGCGGGATACACCTGCCAACGGCGAAAGCGCAGGCCCACTTTCTGGCCCACGATGTAGCGCTCGGTTTCGTAGCGCTCGCGGCTGATCTCCGCCTCCAGCGGCTCGTTGGCGGGCTGACCTTCGGCGCACAGTTCCAAGCGAACGATGGGCCCGATCACCCGCACGGCGATCACCACGGCGGCCCAGCCGGCCGCGTATGGACCAATCTCGATCTCATGAGGTCTGATCAGCGCAATGCTTTTCGTAGCGCCAGCCGCTGCCGTACCGGCAGCCGCGCCCGACGGCCCATCGGCATCGGGCTCTTCGATGGGTGAGGATATGTCCACTGGGCCCACATACCACCGGCCCTCGCGAACCTGTACCGGCAATTCATTGACCTGACCGAGAAAGCGATGCACGAAGGCCGAGGTTGGCAAATCGTAGACCTCGCTAGGCACGCCGGTCTGTTCGATGCGTCCGCGATTCAGAACCACGATGGTGTCCGCCACTTCGATCGCCTCCTGCTGATCGTGGGTGACGAATATGCTGGTGAAATGCAATTCGTCGTGCAGTCGCCGCAACCACCGCCGCAATTCATGGCGCACCTGGCTGTCGAGCGCCCCGAAGGGTTCGTCCAGCAACAGCACATCGGGGTCGACCGCCAGTGCGCGCGCCAGCGCCACGCGCTGCCGCTGGCCGCCCGACAACTGCGCCGGGTAGCGATCGCCCGCCCATCCGAGCTGCACCAGTTCCAGCAGCGACTGTACCTTTTTGGTGATTTCCGCGGACGAATGCCGTTCGCGGCGCGGTTTGACTTTCAGGCCGAAGGCCACGTTCTCGGACACCGACATATGCCGAAACAATGCATAGTGCTGAAACACGAATCCGACCTTGCGATCGCGAATCGGCCACAGGGTTGCATCGCGGCCGTCGAACAGCACCTGGCCCTCGTCGGGAGTTTCCAGGCCGGCGATGATGCGCAGTAGGGTGGTCTTGCCGCAACCCGACGGTCCGAGCAGGGCAATCAACGCACCCGTGGGCACCTCCAGGTCGATATTGTCGACGGCGGCGAATTGGCCGAATTGCTTGCCGATCCCGCGTAACACGATGCTCATGTCTTTTCTCTCCTCGTCCGATCGCGAGCGTGGGCGCCCGCGTGCCGCAACTCCGGTTGCCGCCATTCCAGAAAGCTGTTGCCGGCCAGGGTCAGCAAGGCCAAGAGGGCCAACAGGGATGCGACGGCGAAGGCGGCCGTGTAATTGTATTCGTTGTACAAAATTTCGACGTGCAGAGGCACGGTATTGGTCAGGCCTCGCACATGTCCCGAAACCACGGATACGGCGCCGAACTCACCCATGGCGCGGGCATTGCAAAGCAAGACACCGTACAAAAGTCCCCACCTGATGTTCGGCAGCGTCACGCGCCAAAAAGTTTGCCAGCCGGTCGCACCGAGCGACAGAGCGGTCTCTTCGTCATCCTTGCCCTGCGACTGCATCACCGGAATCAATTCGCGCGCAATGAAGGGGAAGGTCACGAATACCGTGGCTAGCACGATGCCCGGCACGGCGAACACGACATGAATGTGATGCAGCCGCAGATATCCGCCGAACCAGCCACGCGAACCGAACAATAAAATGAAAATCAGGCCGGCGATGACCGGCGAGACGGCGAATGGCAGATCGATGAGAGTGATCAGCGTGCTTTTACCGCGAAATTCGAACTTGGCAATCGCCCAGGCAGCGGCCACGCCAAACACCAGATTCAAAGGCACCGCAATTGCCGCCACCAGCAGAGTGAGCTTGATCGCCGCCCAAGCGATGGGGTCCGCGATCGCCGCTCCGTAAGCGTGCAAGCCTTTCGCCAGAGCCTGCACGAATACCGCGAGCAGCGGCATCACAAGGAATAGGCCAAGAAACACCAACGCCACCGCGATGAGGAGAAATCGACCCCAGCGCCTCGGAGCCCGCGGGCTATGCGCTTCAGCGGCCGCCATGTCGCGTCAGCGCCCAATTTTGCAATGCATTGATGCCGAGCATGAGTCCGAAGGACAAAACCAGCATGACGACGGCGATGGCCGTCGCGCCCGCATAATCGTATTGCTCCAACTTGGTGACGATCAATAGCGGCGCGATCTCGCTTCTCATGGGCATATTGCCGGCGATGAAAATCACCGAACCGTATTCGCCGATGGCGCGCGCGAAAGCGAGCGCAAAGCCCGTGAGCAGCGCCGGCCACAGAGCGGGCAGAATGACTCGGGCGAATGCTTGCCAGGCGGTGGCGCCCAGGGTCGCTGCCGCCTGTTCCACTTCCTTGTCGAGATCCTCCAGTACCGGCTGCAAAGTGCGCACCACGAAGGGCAGACCGATGAAGGTGAGGGCAACCACGATTCCCAGCGGCGTGAATGCCACCTTGACGCCCAGGGGCACCAACAACATACCGATCCAGCCATTGGGCGCGTACAACGCGGTCAAGGCAATCCCGGCCACCGCCGTGGGCAGGGCGAAGGGCAAATCCACCATGGCGTCCACCAACCGCTTGAAGGGAAAGGTATAACGCACCAGGACCCAGGTAACCATCAGTCCGAAGATCACATTGGTCAGGGCGGCGATCAACGACGCGCCGAAGCTCAAACGCAGCGAGGCCAGCACTCGAGGCGCGGTCACGACCTCCCAGAAATGCCCCCAGCCCAGCCCCATGCTGCGGATGAACACAGCCGACAGGGGAATCAATACGAGAAGCGACAAATACACCATGGTGTAGCCGAGCGTCAGCCCGAAGCCAGGCACCACCCGTCGTGCCGGCCGCGGCGACGTGCGTGTTTTGAATTCGACTACCGCGGCGGGCGTTGACATGTGCATCCTGAAGTTTTAGCTGGGGCGCGGCCCTCGGCACCTTAGCCGCGGACCAGCCTCGAGGCAAACGCTCACGATATCGCGCGATTACTGACCGTAGATCCTGTCGAAGGTACCATGGTCCGCGAAGTGTGTGGCCTGGGCTTTGGTCCAGCCGCCAAAAACGCCGTCAATGGTAACCAGTTCCTTGATGGCTGAAAATTGCTTCGCATACCGGGCCGCCACAGCCGCATCGCGCGGACGGTAGAAATGTGTGGCCGCAATTTCCTGGCCTTGTTTGGAATATAGATATTTCAAGTATTCTTCGGACACTGCGCGGGTTCCATGCTCGTCGACGTTTTTGTCGACGATGCTCACCGGCGGTTCGGCGAGAATGCTGAGCGAAGGGGCGACGATGTCGAACTTGTCGGGACCCGATTCTTTGACGGCCAAAAAGGCTTCGTTTTCCCACGCCAGTAATACGTCGCCGATGCCGCGTTCGACGAAGGTAGTGGTCGAGCCGCGGGCACCGGAGTCGAGAACCGGCACATTGTGATAGAGCTTTTTGACGAACGCCTCGGCAGAGGCATCGGAGCCCCCGGGCTGCTTCAGCGCCCAGGCCCATGCCGCCAGATAATTCCAGCGGGCGCCGCCGGAGGTTTTCGGGCTCGGCGTAATGACGGCAACGCCCGGCTTGACCAAATCAGGCCAATCGTGAATGTTTTTGGGATTGCCTTTGCGCACCAGGAAAACGATGGTTGATGTGTACGGCGTGGAGTTGTTCGGCAGCCGCGCCTGCCAATTGGCCGGGATCAAACCCCCTTGTGTCGCGATGGAGTCGATGTCATAGGCTAGCGCCAGAGTCACGATGTCGGCTTCGAGTCCATCGATCACCGAGCGCGCCTGTTTTCCGGATCCACCGTGACTCTGGTTGACGCTCACTACATCGCCCGTTTTGGCTTTCCAGTATGCGGCGAAGGCCTTGTTGTAATCCTCGTACAGCTCGCGCGTCGGATCGTAGGAGACGTTCAACAGCTTGACGGTGGCGGCATGCGCGGCCGAACCCATCAAAATGGCCAACAACGCCACGGCGAACCAGAAATACTCGCGCACCAAGCGGCCTTTATTTTCTTTGATCATCCTTATTCCCCGCCCACCATGACGCCCATTCTGCAAAGCGCGCAGGCTATCGGGCTCGGAGAACAGGCGGAACTACCATCCCGTCATTTGCATATGCGCAGACGGTATGTGCAGCCCCAGCAGGCATCGACGTTTAGGGTATGTCGCGCAGCGGAATCTGCAAATCCTCCAGGATGCGATCGACCTCTTCCTGGGTTTCCAGCTTCTCGGTTTCGCGCACCAGCTTGCGCGGTAGATGAGGCGCGAGCAACTCAATGAATTCATACATATAGGCGCGCAGCAAGGCGCTGCGGCGAAATCCGATCCACGTAGTGTGGCCCTCGAACAGGTGAGCCGCATCGAGCACCACCAAATCGCCATCGGTGGCCGGATCGATGGCCAAGCGTGCCAAGATCCCGACCCCCAAGCCGATACGCACATAGGTCTTGATCACGTCCGAGTCACGGGCGGTCAAGGCGACATCCAGGGACAGGCCAGCGGTTTCGAATAGCGCAGGCAGCGACGATCGCCCGGAAATGCTGAACACGTAGGTGACGATGGGGTATTCGGCCAGCTTCTTCAGCGTCAGTTTGCCCGCCGAGGCCAGCGGATGACCGCGCGGCACCACCACAGCCCGATGCCAGCGGTAGACCGGCAAGCGCACTAAATGCGGAAACAGTTCCTCCGAACCCGTGGCAATGGCGAAATCGACCCGATCGCGCGCCACCATATCGGCGATTTGCTCTGACGTGCCTTGGTGCAGATGCAGGCGGACCTTGGGGTACTTGATTCGGAAGGCGCGAATCACCTGGGGCAGCACGTAGCGCGCCTGGGTATGGGTGGTCGCGATGGACAAGGTGCCGCCGTCGGCCTTGCGCAGCTCCGCCGAGGTACGGCGGATATTCTGCATCTCGCGCAAGATACTGGCGGCGCGCGAAATGATTTCCTCACCCGCCGAAGTCGTGCGGGTGAGTGCACGACCCTCACGTTCGAACAGCTGAAAGCCCAGCTCCTCTTCCAACAGCTTGAGTTGGCGGCTAACGCCGGGCTGCGAGGTGTGCAATTGCCGCGCTGCAGCAGTTATGTTCAAGCCATTTTCATGGACTGCCACCAAATAGCGCAATTGCTGGAATTTCATCGACCGGACGTCCCCGTCGTTAGTGGAGTTCTTGAGACCAAGGATATAAGGTTACCTACCCCCATCACCAAATCGCATGTACTCATGCGCCATAATTCGTTTCCCACAGCCCCGTACCATCCTATAGTTTCATGCCTGAATCCCAACAAAATTTCCAAAACATGTCAGCCTCTGAATTACCGAAGGTCTTGCGCGAACGCGCAGAGAGCAGCATTGAGCAGCTTCGCGGCGCCCTCGCGGAGTACAAAAATGTCTGCTATGCCAATAGCTTAGGTTCAGAATCCATGGTCCTCACCGACCTGATTTGGGGTTCGGTGCCGGAAATCGAAATATTCAGCATCGACACGGGCAGGCTGTATCCCGAGACCTACGACCTCATCGAACGCGTTCAGCAGCGCTATGGCCGCGCACTGCGGCTTTATTATCCCGATGCTACCGATCTTGAGGGCTGGGTGGGCGAAAACGGCATCAATGGCTTCCGCGACGGGCTTGAGCAACGTCGCGGCTGTTGCAGCATTCGTAAGGTCGGACCCTTCAAGCGCGCCGTGGCGGGCCGCGGAGCGTGGGTGACAGGTATTAGGCGCGGTCAATCCGCCAGCCGGGCCCTGGCGGCGCCGGTGGAGTGGGACGGGCAATATGGCCTATTCAAAGTCAGCCCACTGCTGGATTGGTCGGAAAAAGAGATCTGGGAGTACATCCGCAAAAAGCGCCTGCCATACAACACTCTGCATGACACCGGTTTTCCCAGCATCGGCTGTGCGCCATGCACGCGTGCGGTACAGCCGGGTGACGATGAACGCTCGGGCCGCTGGTGGTGGGAACGCAGCGATTCTCGCGAGTGCGGCCTGCACCCGCGTCGCCAGGCGGGTGTCACTTAAGTGAATTATTTTCCCGTCTTCTTCGACCTTACCGCGCAGAAAGTACTGGTGGTGGGCGGCGGCGAAGTCGCGTTACGCAAAATTACCCTGTTGGAGCGGACCGGGGCCTCGATTACCGTGGTCGCGCCGCAGATCGTTCCCGAGTTGCTGCAACGGGCGGCCGCCGGCAAGCTGACTCTGGCGACCCGCGAGTTCGCCGCGAACGATCTCGATGGCGCCCGATTGGTCATCGTTGCCACTTCCCGCCGCGCGGTGAATCGTTGGATAGCGAATTTGAGCGACTCACGCGGCATTCCCGTGAACGTCGTCGACGATCGCGACGCCTCGCGTTTCATCGTCCCTGCCATCATCGACCGCGACCCCGTATTGGTCGCCATCTCCACCGGCGGCACCTCGCCGGTGCTCGCCCGCCGCCTGCGCGAACGGCTCGAGACATTGATTCCCAAACGAATCGGCGAGTTGGCGTCATGGCTGCGGGCATTGCGCGCGGCCACGCGGGAGAAACTGCGCGACACCGATGAACGGCGGCGGTTTTTCGAAGCCATCGTGGACGGCCCCGCCGCGCGGCGCTTCATCGATGGCGACAACCAAGGCGCCAGCCGCATCGCGCAACAATTGCTGGCCACGACTTCAACCAACCCTCGAGCCCTGGGCGAAGTGACGCTGGTGGGCGCAGGTCCCGGGGATCCGGAACTGTTGACCCTCAAGGCGCTGCGCGCGCTGCAAGATGCCGACGTGATTTTGTACGATCGCCTGGTATCGGACGCCGTGCTTGATCTCGCACGGCGCGATGCGACGCGAATTTGCGTCGGCAAGGCCGCCGGCAACATTCGCAGCACTCAGGAAGAAATCAACGATCTATTGATCGAGCACGCGAACCAAGGCCGGCGCGTGCTGCGCCTCAAGGGCGGCGACCCCTTTATTTT
>JALYIW010000026.1 GCA_030775625.1 Pseudomonadota bacterium
GGGCGCCGCCGTCGCGGCGGGGGGCGCGCCGTTCGCCCCCATGGGGCTGTGGGCCTCCACCAACCGCGCGACCGCCTTGGGATCCAACCTCACTGCCAGGGCTTCATAGGGGCGGATGGCCGAGCCCAGCAAGGGCTTGGCCGCACTCTCCCAGGTCCAACTCGTCTCGTGAAAAAATCCCTGTACTTTGACGGCCATGGCAGGCAATACCGGCTGCAGATAAATCAAAAGCACGCGAAATAAATTCAGGCCCTGCGTGCAGATCAGCTGCACTTGCACGGCATTCTCGGCGTGCTTGGCCAGCGCCCACGGTTTGTGCATATCGATGTATTGGTTGGCTCGATCCGCCAGCGTCATGAGCTCGCGCATGGCGCCCGCGGTGTCGCGGCATTCGTAGGCGCGCGCGATGGACTCGCCGGCGGCCGCGAACGCGGCATACAGTTCGGGATCGGGTAAGGCATCGGCCAGTCGTCCGGCGGCGCCCTTGCTGATGAAACCGGCGCAGCGGCTGGCGATGTTCACCAATTTGCCGACGATGTCTGAATTCAAGCGCGTGGTGAATTCGTCCAAGTTCATGTCAATGTCATCAATACCGGAACCGGACTTGGCGGCAAAATAATAGCGCAAGTACTCCGGCTGGAAATCTGCCAGATAGCGCCGTGCGGTGATGAAGGTGCCGCGCGACTTGGACATCTTCTGCCCATTGATGGTGAGGAACCCATGGGTGTGCACGGCCGTCGGCCGCCGCAATCCCGCCGCCTGCAATACCGCCGGCCAGAACAGCGTGTGAAAATACAAGATGTCCTTGCCGATGAAATGATGAAGTTCGGCCTTGGAATTGGCGGCGAGAAAATCCTCGAATTTCAAATTGGTCCGCGCACACAACTGAACCAGGCTGCCGAGATAGCCGATGGGCGCGTCGAACCACACATAAAAATACTTACCGGGCGCATCCGGAATCTCAAAGCCGAAATAGGGCGCATCACGCGAAATGTCCCAGTCCTTCAAGCCCTGTTCGAACCATTCGTTCAGCTTGCGCGCCACGCTGTCTTGAACCGCACCGCTCTTCACCCATTTGGCCAGCGAATCTTCCAACGCACTGAGGCGAAAGAAGTAGTGTCCCGATTCGCGCCAAACAGGCGTACTGCCGCTGACCACCGAAATGGGATGCTTCAGGTCCGCCGGTGTGTACGTGGATCCACAATTCTCGCAGGAGTCGCCGTACTGATCCTCCGTATTGCAGACCGGACAATTGCCTTTGACATAGCGATCCGGCAAAAACATATTCGCCGTTTCATCGTAGGCTTGCCGAACGCTGCGCTGATCGATATGTCCGGCCCCGCGCAGCGTCAGGTACATCCGCTCGCACAGGGCCTTGGTTTCCGGCGAGTGCGTCGAGCCGAAATTGTCCATGCCGATCAGCATATCGGCCAAATCTCGCCGGTGCTCGACGTTGACCCGCTCGATCAGCTGCTCCGGGGTAATACCCTCGGATTGCGCTTTGAGCATGATCGGCGTGCCGTGCGTGTCGTCTGCGCATACATAATGGCACTCGTGACCCCGCAGCTTGTGGAATCGAACCCAAATATCGGTCTGAATGGCTTCGAGGATATGGCCCAGGTGCAGAGCACCGTTCGCATAGGGCAAGGCGCTGGTGACCAGAATTCGGCGTCGTTCAATCATGCCAAATTATGCCACGGAGGCGCCACCCTGTGGTCGCAGCGCTCGCGGGGCTAGGAGGCTTCGCGGAATTGCTCGAACCGGGACTTGTTGATGGCTTTGATGAAGGCGTCTTTACCGGTGATTTGCCGCTGCTCCAACAGTTGTTGAATGGCGGTATCCATCAGGCGCATTCCCGTCGCGGCGCCGCTTTGCATGGCGTTCTCCAGCTGATCCATCTTGCCCTGCCGGATGAGATTGGCGACCGCCGGTGTGTTGATCAAGATCTCGAGAGCTGCGACGCGACCCTGTTTATCGGGTTTGGGAATGAGTTGTTGCGAGACGACCCCGCGCAAGCTGGTGGAAAGCATGGTCCGCACGTGAGGTTGTTTGTCCGACGGGAAGGCATTGACCAAGCGGTCCACCGTGGCCGCCGCACCGTTGGTGTGCAGCGTGCCCATCACCAAAATGCCCATTTCCGCCGCCGTGACGGCGATGCTCATGGTCTCCAAATCGCGAAGTTCGCCCACCAGAATGACGTCCGGATCTTCGCGCAATGCCGACAGCAGAGCGCTTGCGAATGATGTCGCGTGCACGCCGATTTCACGTTGGCTGATTAAACAATTCTTGCGCGTGTGCACGAATTCGATGGGATCCTCGATGGTGAGTATATGGCCCTTTTCGCGGCTGTTGATATCATCGATCATCGCCGCCAGCGTCGTCGACTTACCCGATCCGGTTTTGCCGGTGACCAGAATGAGGCCGCTATTGATCTGACACAGCTTCATGACGGCGTCGGGCAGCTTCAGTTCCGCGGCGCTGCGCGCCGTTGAGGGAATGGCTCGAAACACCGCACCCATCCCATTGAGCTGCCGCATCACATTGACGCGGAATCGGGCAATACCGGGGATGGCGTAGGCGAAGTCCGTACCGTCCTTGGCTTCGAATCGCTCGACCGACAGTTTGGGCATGATTTCATACAGAGTGGTCTTGACCATCTCCGCAGCCAGCGGCTCGGGACTCAATGCCTTGAGTTCGCCGTATTGCCGCACCCGTGCGGGGTCTCCCGCCAGAAAATGCAGGTCCGAGCCATTGCGCTCCAATACCTGATGCAAATAGCTATCGATTGCCGGCACGGGATCCTCTAGGAACCCGCCGGTTCGAGGGGCGGTACGCCCGACATGTCGGTGACGAAGCGTTGGAACTGGCGCTTATCGGCTGCGTAGGTGTAGGCGTGTTCAGGATCGACTTCCTTGGCATGGATGGCCGCGAGCAAAGCCTGATCCAATAATTGCATCCCGTATTCCTTGCCCATTTGCAACTGACTCGGAATCTGGTGCGACTGGTCGGTCATGATGAGTTTGCCAATGGCCTTGGTCAGCACCATGACCTCACAAACGGCGCGCCGGGCGCGTTGATCGGGGCTCTTGATCAACACTTGAGTGATCACTGCGAGGAGACTGGAGGCGAGAAAGCTCTTGGTCTGCTCGCGTTCGTCCGTCGGCAACGCATCGATCATTCGATCGATGGTCTTGGTGGCGCTGGTGGTGTGCAGAGTACCGAGCACCAAGTGTCCAGTCTCCGCCGCCGTCATCGCCATGGAAATGGTTTCGGCATCGCGCAATTCGCCAACTAAAATGACGTCGGGGTCTTCGCGCATGGCTGCGCGCACGCCTTCGGCAAAGGAGGGCAGATGAGTGCCCAGCTCCCGCTGGATTACCTGGCTGTTCTTGCTGCGATGAACGAATTCGATGGGATCTTCGAGGCTGATGATATTGAGCGAGCGCGTCGAGTTCAGGTAATCGATCATGGATGCGAGCGTGGTCGATTTACCCGTGCCGGTGGACCCTGTCACGAGGATCATTCCCTGGTGGTAATCGCACAATTTCTTGACGATGGGCGGCAACCCCAGCTGCTCCATGGTCGGCATGTGGGTGGGGATGGAACGAAAGGCCGCGCCTATGCCGGTCTCCTTTCGGTACACATTGACGCGAAAGCGGCCGCCTTCCGCCGTCACGTACGAAAAATCGATGTCATTGCCCTGGCGCAGGTGCCGCAGCTGATTCTGGGTCAAAACCTCGGTGATGTAGCCCTCTAGTTCAGCCTCACCCAGTTCGCGAAATTTGATGGGCATGAGGTCGCCGTGCATTCGCAACATCGGCGGCACACCGACGGCCAGGTGCAGGTCCGAGCAACCCTGCGCCACGCCCAATTTAAGGAACGAGTCGATTCTTGCCATATTCCCCCAAGGCTACCCGCTAGCGCCGGGATTTTCGAGTATTTGCACCCGATAAGGGCCATAAACGTGAGGTTCGTCAACCGCTCAGAGAAACTTCTCGAGCGATAACCGCAATTCGTCCATGGTTTGGGCGCGCTTGGCCTTGTCCAGCGACATGCATTTCATGATCAAGTTGTTCAATTCGACCGGCAGTTCCTTGTTGATGTCGATGGGCGGGCGCGCCTTGCCCTGCACGTGCTGGTACATGACGGACATGTGATCTCCGCGGGAATACGGCGGCACACCGCTCAACATCTCGTACAAAATAACTCCCAGACTGTAGATGTCCGCCCGTTCATCCACTTTCTTGCCGAGGATTTGTTCCGGCGCCATGTACTTCGGGGAGCCGATCACGTAGCCGGTCTTGGTGAGCTGGGTGTCGCCCTGGGTTTGCGCCGCCGCCACGCCGAAGTCGACAATCTTCAGCAGGCCTTCATTGTCGATCAAGATGTTCGCCGGTTTCAAATCGCGATGCACGATGCCGGCCTGATGTGCAACGGCCATGCCCGTGGCGATGTCGATGCCGAACTTGATGGCGCGTTTGAGCAGCACAGGTTTCTCGTCGACGATCTCCCCGCCCAAGGTATGGGAGGGGAAATACTCCATCGAAATGGCGTAATTGCCCTTGATGTACAAGAAGTCGTAGATGCGAATGACATTCTTGTGCGTGATTTTTCGGCTGTAGCGCAACTCATGCACGAAGCGCTTCATCATCTCCTCGTCGGCGGACACATTGGCATTCAAGAATTTCAGGATGAGCCGCTCTTCAACCACCGTGTCTTCCATCAGCAGGACGGTACCGAACGCGCCCTTGCCGATCTTCTCGATGAATTTGTAACGGCCCTCGATCACATCGCCGCTCTTGAGAGTGGCGATGTCGAGTTTTCCGGCCTGAATCTCTTGGTCGTGCACCACCTTGGCGAGATCTTGATTGTCGATGAGCAGAGTCTTCGCCGGCTCCTGCATCTTTTCCGCACGTTGGTTCGCGGCCAGTTGTTGGGTCGAGAATCGATTGTCCAACTCCAGCATGGCGCGGGCAACGGCTTGGCTGATGGTGGGATCGGCGGTACCCGCAATCGCCTGTAGGCGTACCCGAATCGTATCCGCGCGGCGTTCGTCGGCCAATTTCGCCAAAGCCGCGATCGCTTCCGATTTGATCTCGGTTTCTGGCCGGCCCAGCAACGGGAGCAGATGTTCGACGCTCTTTTGGTCGCCGATTTTGCCTATCGCGCGGATGACGGTGGGCAAGGATTTCGCTTCGCCGACGCTCAGCATTTCGATGAAACGCGGCAAGGACTTGGTGCTGCCGATTTCTGCGAGCGCATCGACGGCCCTCTCGCTCACCCACCAGTCAGGGTCCTTGGTGGCGTCGATCAATTGCGCCACCGCCCGCTCGTCCTTGGTCTGGTTCAGGATTTCGATGGCAGCCCGACGAATGTCCTGGTTGTCGTCTTTGATCAGCGTGAGCACGGCGTCGACGACGCGGGGGCCGCCGATCTTGCCTAGAGCGTCCGCCGCTCGGGTGCGAACCCACCAGTCGCTGTCGGCGATCACTTCCAGCAGATATTTGACGGACTTCGAAGTGCCGACGACGTTCAACACCTCGACCGCAGCGCGTCTGGCGTATTCGTTTTCGTCCTTGAGCACCTCGACCAGGTATTTGACGGTGTCCGGATGATTGGCATGAACGATCACGTCGACCGCCTTGTTCTGTACTTCGATTTCCGGATCCCGCAACATGCCGCACAGGGCCGCCATATCGAAGGGCCCGTCCATTTTCGCCAGGGCAGCCAGCGCGGCGGAACGGATGAACTTGCTGTTGTCCTTTAGCTGCTTTTGAATGGCTTGCTGTACTTTGGGCGTATTGAAGCGCGCCAAGACATTGATGATGTGCAGCCGCGCAATCGGATCCTTACCCTCGGTGCGGGCAATCAAATCGTCGAGCGAGGACTCGTCGGCGATTTCGCCGACGATCTTGAACAATCCGGTCCTTTCAGTCGGTTCCTGGGTGTATGCGGCATTCAACAGTTCGCGCACCGTGAAGCGGCTCTTTTGCGCCGCAATCACGTCGAGCACGGCCTGCTTGGGCATGCCGGGCTTGCCCAGCGCGTCAAGCAGTGCGTTCGCGGGATAGTTGCGGCTAGATGAGAGCGCCCAGGCAATTCCCGAGGTGGCCCTGCCGTTGGCTTCGGCCATGACCTTCAACAGTTGCGGCAGCGTTTTCGAGTCAATCAGCCGCGACAGGGCTTCGACGTAGACCAGGGTTTCGCGCTTTTCCGCCGCCGTCAGGGCTGCAACGATCGGCTCGATTGCATTCGGCCCGAGCGAGACCAGTTTGGCCAAAGCCTTTTGCGCTTGGGGGCTGTCTGGGTTGCCGCTGGATTTAACCTCGGCGATGAGCCGATCGGCACGATAGTTGGCGAATAAACTCATTCGGTGTCTTCAAGTTGCACACATCTCCCGGGAGCCATCCATTCTCACCTTCATCTGGGGTCCGACCGAGGCTTTGTTTCTCAATTTTGGATTATGCCACACCGCACGCGGATGTCGGCCTGCGGTACAATGGCAGGCCAATGAATGCCCCCGCCTCCGAAATCGCGCTCCGCGAACGACTGGAAACCTATGCCGATCCGTATCTTGGCCAAACCTTGGGCCAGGCCAAAGCTGTCTCGTGCGTTGCAACACGCGCCGGGGTAGTCAGCCTCGAGCTCCTTTTTGGCTTTCCCTGCGCCGATTATGTGGCGGAGCTCAGAGGGGCTCTGGAAGCCCATTTGCAGCCCCTTTTGGGAAGCGCTCGCCTGGACCTGACTCTCCGGGCCCAAATCACCGCACATGCGGTGCAAAGAACGTTAAAGCCCCTGGCGAAAGTGAAGAATGTGGTCGCCGTCGCATCGGGGAAGGGGGGGGTGGGGAAGTCCACCACCGCGGCGAATCTGGCGCTCGCTTGGGCCGCTCAGGGGGCGAGGGTGGGTCTCTTGGATGCCGATATTTATGGCCCCAGTCAGCCACTGATGATGGGCTTGAGCGACGCCAAACCCGTAAGCGCCGACGGCAAGCATTTGAGTCCCTTGCGCGCGCACGGGGTGGAGGTCATGTCGATTGGCTTCATGATCGATCAGGAACAACCCATGGCCTGGCGCGGACCCATGGTCACCCAGGCCCTGACCCAGCTGTTGGGCGATACCAGTTGGGGCGAACTCGATTATCTGGTGGTGGACATGCCGCCGGGGACGGGCGACATACAGCTGACACTGGCGCAACGCGTGCCGGTGAGCGGCGCCGTCATCGTCACCACGCCCCAGGATATTGCGCTGCTGGATGCGCGCAAGGGCTTGAAGATGTTCGAGAAGGTCGAGGTACGCGTACTCGGCGTCGTCGAGAACATGAGCGTCCATGTCTGCCGCCGATGCGGTTACGAAGAACATGTGTTCGGCAGCGGCGGCGGGGCGCGAATGGCGGCACAGTATGGGGTGCAATTATTGGGCGAGTTGCCATTGGATATCCGGATTCGCGAGGACGCGGACGGCGGTGCGCCCACCGTGGTAGCGGAGCCCGACAGCGCGCGCGCCCGCGCCTACTTTTTGATGGCGCGACGCACGGCGGCGCGGTTATCGACATTGAACAAGGACTACAGCCGCGCATTCCCGAAAATCACCGTCGAAGCAACTTAATGAGCATAAAAAGCGATCGGTGGATTAGACGTATGGCCGCAGGCCAAAAAATGATCGAGCCCTTCTCGGCTGAACAGGTGCGCGTCGCCGGCGGGCAGAAAATCGTCTCCTACGGCACATCGAGCTACGGCTACGACGTCCGCTGTGCCGATGAATTCAAGATTTTTACCAACATCAATTCCACCATCGTCGATCCGAAGAATTTCGATGAAAAATCCTTCGTGGATTTCAAAGGACCGGTCTGCATCATCCCTCCAAACTCCTTTGCGTTGGCGAGTACGGTAGAGTTCTTTCGCATTCCACGCAGTGTGTTGACGGTCTGCTTGGGGAAATCCACTTACGCGCGGTGCGGAATCATCGTCAATGTGACGCCTTTGGAGCCGGAATGGCAAGGTCACGTGACGCTGGAGTTCTCCAACACGACGCCGTTGCCGGCGAAGATCTACGCCAACGAAGGCGTGGCACAGATGCTGTTTTTCGAATCGGACGAAATCTGTGAGACCTCGTACGCGGATCGCGGGGGCAAGTATCAGGGGCAGCGTGGCGTCACTTTGCCGAAGACCTAACCGGTGGCGCTAACGCTTGAGCGATTTGATGCGCATCGCGAATTCGAGCTTACCGTCGCGAGTCCGTTCAGCTTGAACGGGAACAAACCCTAAGGCCGGCGCAAACCACATCTTGAGTATTCTATCGCCGCCGGCGCGGCGGCTGGCGACCATCACGGTATCGAGTTCGCCCAAGGCGGTGCTGAGCTTCGCGCTGCCTTCCTGGGTATAGATGAATTCCTTTACTTCATCCCTGTCGATCACCGCAAAAGTCTTGGGCAGATCGCCGTTCTTGAGATCGAGCATGACTTCGACTTGGATGGACATCACGTCCTGTATGCCTTCCTTGAGCGGCAAGTCCACCTGTTTCTTGTCGGTTTTACCGCGGACTCTGCCGCTGTCCCAATCGAAACTCAGATTCGCAGCGGCTGCACCGTCCACGGCGCCATATCTTAACGGACGCACATGTTGGTCGCGAATGCTGAACCAGCTTTTTTGGATCAGGTCGTCGCGATATACCATGCGAAAAATGCCGTGCGCCGTAATGGTCCATGTGTAGATATAGTGACCCGGCTCCGCGTCTTGTTTCAGTTCAAGGTCGCTGGTTCCCACGCTGATGCTTTTCCAATCCGCCTGGTAGTGAGCTGAAAAGGATGCAACGCCGGGCTCGGCAATGGCGGGCTCGGCAATGGCGGCTACCCCGATTGCAGTGGCGGCGCCGACCGCTGCGGTAGCAGATGCCGCTGCGCCGGCAGATCCCATGAAAAGTAATCCAGCAACGCAATAACGCGCGTTCATACCGCTCTCCGGGATCGATCGTCGTGGCGGCCTGCATATTGGACGGGGACCCGCAGCACCTCTCCGTCCAAGACTGCGAGGCCGTCCTCGCAGCGCAGGCGACCCTCGCAAAACCATTGCACGGCGAGCGGGTAGATCAAATGCTCCTGGGCTTGCACGCGCGCCGCCAGGCTGGCCTCATCATCGCCCGCTTCGACGCGGATGCGCGCCTGGATGATGGGCGGGCCGCCGTCCAATTGCTCGGTCACGAAGTGCACCGTCGCACCATGCTCCGCCTCCCGCGCTTCGATTACCCGACTATGGGTGTGAAGGCCCGGATATTTAGGCAGCAGTGAGGGATGGATGTTCAAAATTCTCCCGGCGAAGGCCGCGACGAATTCGGCGGAGAGGATGCGCATGAATCCCGCTAGCACGATGAGTGCGGGCGAACAGGCATTGATTGCGGCGGCCAAGGCGCGATCGTAAGAGGCGCGCTCCTTGTCCTTGCCGCCTGCTAGCGCCTCGGCCGGTATGCCGAAATTGCGCGCTGTCGCAAGCCCCGCGGCAGCGGGCTGATCCGAAAACACCTTGGCGACCGTGTAAGTCGCAGTGGCGTCTCGGCTGCGTTCGACGAGGGCAGCCATATTGCTGCCGCGTCCGGAAACGAGGATGACGAGAGCCTGTCGCGAGACCTGGCGATTCAAGCGATGACGACACCGCGGCTACCGGTGCGCACCTCGCCAATCACGAACGCTTCTTGTCCGGCTCCCCGCAAGACTTCGAGCGCCCGATCGGCATCGCTCGTCGCGACCTGGACGGTCATGCCGATGCCGCAATTGAAGACGCGGTACATTTCCGTCTCGGCGAGCTGGCCTTCGCGTTGCAGCCAGTCGAACACTGGATTGCGCTGCCAGGATTCGCGCCGCAGAACGACTTCCAAGCCATCCGGCAGCACGCGCGGAATATTCTCGACCAGGCCGCCGCCCGTGATGTGCGACAGCCCGTGCACCGGCAGCGCTGCGATCAACTCGAGCAGCGGTTTGACATAGATACGCGTGGGAGTCATGAGGCGATCGAGTAGGCTGACGCCGCCGAGATCCGAGTGAATATCGGCGTCCGAGATTTGCAAGATTCTGCGAATCAATGAAAACCCGTTGGAATGCGGTCCGGAGGAGGGCAGTCCGAGAACGACGTCGCCGGCGCGCGTTGCAGAGCCATCGATGATGGAGTCCTTTTCGACGATACCGACGCAGAATCCGGCGAGGTCGTAGTCCTCGCCATGGTACATGCCGGGCATCTCGGCCGTTTCGCCGCCCACCAGCGCGCACCCCGCTTGGGTGCATCCCTCGACGATGCCGGCGATGATGCGCGTGCCCACGCCGACGTCGAGTTTGCCGGTGGCGAAGTAATCGAGAAAGAACAGCGGCTCGGCTCCCTGCACCACCACATCGTTTACGCACATGGCCACGAGATCGATGCCCACAGTATCGTGGCGCTGCGTGTCGATGGCGAGTCGCAGCTTGGTCCCCACTCCATCGGTGCCGGACACCAGCACTGGCTTGCGGTAGCGATCGAGCGGCACCTCGACCAGCGCGCCGAACCCGCCGAGACCCCCCAGCACCTCGCGACGCATGGAGCGCTTCACGAGGGGCTTGATTCGTTCGACGAGTTCCTCGCCGGCGTCGATGTCGACTCCGGCCTCGCGATAGGTTACGGGTGCTCGGTCAGTCATGCAGATCCTTCATGGCAGTTGAGTTGCCTCCGCCCGGACCGACCCGGCGGGTGGGCCAGCTGTGGTATTTTACATCAGGGAACTTACGGCTTCTGCGATAACACCATGACAGAGTATTGGAGCGTCTTTTTCGCCCGAAATTTGCACTTGGCTGTGCTTTTGTGCCTCGGCGTGGCCGGGTCATGTCTGTCGAATGTCAGTCAAGCGATGACGCGCGCGCAATTGTACCAAGCGACGGCACCGATTTCTGACCGCTCCGAGGCGGCGCAGACCGCGGCCTTTCAAGCCGCGATGAAAATCGTACTGGTTCGAGTCACCGGACAGCGTTCGGCTGATGAGGACCCGGCGCTGGCCCCCTTGGTCGCTGTGGCACGCCGCTACGTGCAGCAATATCGGGGGACTGCCGACCATCAATTATGGGTCTCATTCGACGGGAGCGCCATCGAGCGCTGGCTGACCCAGAATGGGCAACCTGTGTGGGGCCACGAAAGGCCGACGACCTTTATTTGGCTGACCGCACAAACCGGCGCCCAATCGGGCGCGATCATCACTGCCGACGACATGTCCGATTTGAAAATGGCCGTCGACGCAGCGGCAGCGCTGCGCGGTGTGCCGTTGCTCTGGCCAACCGCCGCCGACGTACAGGAGAACCGCTTGAATTACGCCGGTATGAATGCCACGGGACCGGCGACCCTCGCCGACATCGGCAAGCGTTTGGGCGGGGAAGGAGTGCTCATCGGACACGCCGGCGATACCACAGCGAACGCTTCTGTGCGCTGGACGCATCTTTTCCAGGATCGCAGCAGCGATTACTCCGGCACTTTGGAGGGCGTCAATCGCACAGCCGATTTATACGCAGGCTTGTTCGCCGCCCGCGGCAGTCTCGCTCCCGTCGATATCGAAGTGACGGGGGTGTCCGACCTTCGCGATTACGCGAATCTCGAGACCTACCTCGAATCCCTGAGCTTAATTTCCCACGTGAACGTGCTGGGCCTGACCGGCGACACCATCCGATTCCGCCTGGCAACGCGCGGCGGCATCGAATCGTTGCAGCGCGCCTTGTCCTTGAACGGCCGATTGCAGTCGATCCCCGCCGGCGATAACGGGACGCAGCGCTTTCAACTTCGTCGCTAATCCCGTGCCCGCCTTTTTGCGCCACATCCCCAATTTCATCAGCGCGCTGAGAATTTTGCTGGTTGCCCCGATTGCCGTGTCTCTCGCGCAGCATCGGCCGACGGTGAGCGTATTTTTGTTTGGCGTGGCGGCGCTGACCGACGCCATCGACGGTTTGCTGGCCAAGCGATTCGGTTGGCAAAGCGCTCTCGGAGGGGTGCTCGATCCGGCGGCCGATAAGTTGTTGCTGGTGACGGTGCTGATCATGCTCGCTTACCTTAAGCTCGTGCCTCTGTGGCTGGTGGAGACGGCGGTGCTGCGCGACGTGGTGATCGTGGGAGGAGCGCTGGCGTACCGCTTTTGGATCGGCCCATTGTCCGCGCGTCCATCGATGATCAGCAAACTCAACACGCTGTTCCAGGCCGGATTCGTTTTAGCAGTCGTGGGTCGGGAGGCCTTCTCGGGGCCGCCTGCGTGGTTGACGATGCTGCTGGGCGCCTTGCTATTCGTGACCGTGGTGATCAGCGGGATCGATTACGTGCTGGTCTACGGTCGCCAAGCTTGGAGCGCCGGCGAGGGCCGTGTCCCGGGCGCTTCGCGCAGTCCGCTCGCGTGAAGCAGCTCGTACTTGGCGTACGTCTGCGGGCCGGGGCGGTGTTCGCGGGGTTTTGGCCGGGCGTCAACACTGAAATAGTTTGCGCGCTGCAGACGCAGAGCACGGCGCCGCTATGGTTGTGGGGCACTCGGGGTTCCGGAAAGTCTCATTTGCTGCAAGCGGTGTGTGCTGCCGCGGGGGAGGAGGCGGCGTATTTTCCCTTGGACCGTTCGATTGCTCTTCCCGCCGCGGCATTGGCTGGATTCGAACGCAGCCGGGTGCTATGCATCGATGATGTGGATGCAGTAGCCGGCGATCTGACCTGGGAGCGCGCGCTGTTCCGCGTATTCAATGAAGCGGCGGACTTGCGCACACGGCTCATATTCGCCTCGGCAACGCCGCCACGGCAGCCGGAATGGGCGCTGGAGGATTGGCGGTCGCGCGCGGCCGCTTGTATCGTCTATCAATTGCGGGAATTGGATGACGAGGGCCGGCTGGCGGCGCTGCGATTGCGCGCGGCGCAGCGCGGCCTGGAGCTGCCCCGCGAAACCTCGGAGTATCTCATCAAGCGTGTGCCGAGGGATTTGCGCTCCTTGTTCGAAATCCTCGACGAACTCGACGAGGCGTCGCTGGTTGCTCAGCGGCGGTTGACCATTCCCTTCATTCGCGATGCACTCGAGAAGCACGCAAAAACAAAATCATAGTGCAGAACCAAGCGAACACCAGCAGCAAACTCGCGCCTGCGACCCAGCGGGCCGCGGGGTTGACCAACAATTCGGTCAAGGCAAAGACGAGATAGGGGACGGCGAACAGAGTGGCCCACGCATAGGTGTGCCGCCGGCCGCGGATCAGCCCGTTCAACGGGGCCAATAGCGGCAGTACCGCGAGAACGCTCATGGCCCATGAATAGCCCGCCCGTGTCCAGGCGAGCAAACTTAAGATGACCGCGATCCAAAGCCAAATTGTCAGCGAGCGTGCGGTTACCGCCAAGCTCACGGGCGATTTCTCAGGTGATCAGCCAGGTTGGCCACTCGAGTACCCAAAGCCCGCGCCAAATCGCGTTCGCTTTTCGATAGTTCCGCGGGGCCGCTCACGCCGGATACGTGGCTGGCACCGTAGGGAGTGCCGCCGCTGCGCGTCTCGTTCAAGCCGGCTTCGGTGAACGGCAAACCGACCACGATCATTCCGTGATGCAGGAGAGGAAGCATCATGGACAGCAAGGTCGCTTCCTGGCCGCCGTGCAAGGTCTGAGTGGAGGTGAACACTCCGGCGGGTTTGTCCACCAATGCGCCCGATAGCCACAAGGCGCTGGTACCGTCCAGAAAGAATTTGACCGGCGCCGCCATGTTGCCGAAACGGGTAGGGCTGCCCAAAATGAGTCCACAGCACTGCACGAGGTCCTCGTGGGTGGCGTATGGCGGACCTTCGTGAGGGATGGCGGGATCCAACCGTTCAGTGGTCGTTGTGACCGGCGCCACCGTACGCAGCCGAGCCTGCATTCCGGGCACCGACTCGACGCCGCGGCAGATTTGCCGGGCCATGGCCGCGGTGCTCCCTTGGCGCGAATAATACAAAACCAGGATTTCGTTCATCGGTAAGTCTTCCGGGGATTCACGGCGAAACCCCCTTGCATGCAGCGCTGGCGCAACGCTTGGTTGCGGTGTTTCGCGCATTGTATAACGCGGCTCGTTTGACGGCTCCGGCCGCTGTTGTTAGTGTCCGTGAATCCTATGTTGCGTTTCATTGCGGTATTTGTCGGTATTGCCTGCCTCGGTGGCTGCGGCGGCGCACCGGTCCAGGAACTGAGCGATGCCCGCCAGGCCATTGCGGCGGCCAGCGCGGCCGGTGCGTCGCCCGGGACCTCGGCGGAGTTCTACGCGGCGCGGGCCGCCATCACTCGCGCGGAATCGCATTTGCAGGCACAGGAATTCACCCGGGCTCGCCTGGCGGCCCTGGCGGCCAAGCACCACGCCGCCGCCGCCCTTGCCAATGCAAATGCACAGCACACCGAGGCGCCCCTTACCGCTCCGCACTGAGGCGGCTCAAAATCGCCAAGTGCGCTGCCAGCGCTGCATCACCAGCGCCGGATAGGCGTTGTGGCCGACGCTGCCATTGTAGCGTGCGAGCGCACGCGACCAATTCCTGTTCTCGGCGCGCAGGTAGTAGCGCAGAATCTCGCACCCCATTCGAATGTTGGGTGCGACTCGCACGAGTTGGTTCTGCACGCCGAGTTGGCGCGGCCAGAAGGGCATGACTTGCATGAGACCGACAGCGCCCGCCGGCGACACCGCCCACGGGTCGAAGCGGCTTTCAACTTCCATCAATGCCAGTATCAAGTCAGGCGGCAATTGCAGCGACGGATCGCGCTTCGCCTCGCAAAACACGTGATCGAGAATCTCGACACGGGCTTCGTGGGTTGCCACGAACCTCGACAAGCGCGGTTCCATGGTCTTGTACCAAACCACGGAATCGTATTTGTCGGCGAAGCAAGCGGAACTGCCGATGATCTCTTGCAGGAGGGATTTGAGTTCGGGATCGCGCTGCTGATCCGCTCGCGCGGCCGAATACAGAGTCAAACCGCAGGTCAGTCCAAGCATAGTGCAGGCGAATTTGTTACGCAGCGGCCGCAGCATCAGTCATGTCCCGGGGGTGTTTGACCTATGTCGAATATAGCCCACCGGATCGGTCGCCGGGATTTCCGTCGATTGCGCCTCGCGGCGATGACGATATTCGAGGTTGCCTGCGCTGAGGCCGCGTTCACCGATGACCATTCGATGAGGAATACCCATCAGTTCGGAATCCGCGAATTTGACCCCCGGGCGGGCGTCTCGATCATCGAGCAAGACATCGATGCCGGCGGCATTGAACTGGTCGTACAAGGCGTCGGCGGTTTGCTGCACGCGGGTCGATTTTTGATAGTTGATGGGTACGAGCACCACCTGGAACGGCGCAATGGCGTCCGGCCAGATGATGCCATTGGCGTCGTGATTCTGTTCGATGGCCGCGGCGACCACACGAGACACGCCGATCCCGTAGCATCCCATGAGCATGGTGATCGCCTTACCTTGCTCGTCGAGCACGCTGGCTTTCATGGCGTCGCTGTATAACTGACCCAGCTGAAAGATATGCCCGACCTCGATCCCCCTGGCTATCTGCAGAGTTCCGCGACCGCTGGGGCAGGGATCGCCGCGCTCGGCGTTGCGGATGTCCACGGATTGCGGGTCGGTGAGATCACGTTGCCAGTTGACGCCCGTATAATGCATGTCCTTCTCATTGGCGCCGCACACGAAGTCGGCCAATTGCGCGGCCGCATGGTCGACGTAGATCGTGCCGGAAAACCCAAGGGGCCCGATGAAGCCGGGCTCGGTACCGGTGGCCGTCCGCACGCGATCCGCGCTCGACATGCGCAGCGGATTGGCGACACCGGGCAGTTTCTGCGACTTCACCGCATTCAGTTCATGATCGCCGCGGATCACCAGCGCGACCACGTCGCCGGCGCTGCCGTCCACGAGCAGCGTCTTCACGCATTGCGCGGCCTTCACGCCCAGCTGCGCACTAACTTCCCCGATCGTGCGCGCGCTCGGAGTGCTGACTTTGGCGAGGGGTTGCGAGGCGCGCGCGCGCGGCGCCAGAGGTGGCAGCGCCGCAGCCAGTTCCAAATTCGCGGCGTAATCGTCGGTGTCGGAGAAGGCAATGGCATCCTCGCCTGAATCAGCCAGAACGTGGAATTCCTGCGACGTACTGCCGCCGATACTGCCGCCGTCCGCCTGCACCGCCCTGAATTTCAAGCCGATACGAGTGAAGATACGTGAGTAGGCGTCGAACATTAGACGGTAGCCTTGCGCCAAACTCGCTTCATCGATGTGAAACGAATAGGCGTCCTTCATCAAGAACTCTCGCGCACGCATCACGCCGAAACGCGGGCGGATTTCATCGCGGAACTTGGATTGAATCTGATAGAAGTTCACCGGCAGTTGTTTGTAGCTGCGCAATTCGCGCCGCGCGATGTCGGTGATGACCTCCTCGTGCGTGGGGCCGTAAGCGAATTCGCGATCGTGTCGATCCTTGAAGCGCAGCAATTCCGGACCGTACTTGGTCCAACGGCCAGACTCCTTCCACAGCTCCGCGGGCTGAACCGTGGGCATGCTCAGTTCCAAAGCCCCGGCCCGCTCCATTTCCTCGCGCACGATGCCCTCCACCTTGCGCAGGGTGCGCAGTCCGAGGGGCAGCCACACGTACACGCCTGCAGCCAAGCGGCGGATCATGCCGGTCCGCAACATGAGTTGGTGGCTGATGACCTCCGCGTCGGAAGGCATCTCTTTCAGGGTCGAAATGGGGTATTGAGATAAGCGCATGGCCGCATATCTTACAGCAGCCCCCCTGGTATTATGCAGGTCCATGAGTGACGAAGACGAATCTGCTGCGCGGCCGCGAGGCGTGTATTGGCTGCCGAACCTGCTCACTACGGGGGCAATGTTTGCCGGCTTTTATGCGATCGTGGCGGCCATCGATCTGAAGTTCGAGTACGCGGGGATCGCCGTGTTCGTTGCCATGTTTTTCGATGGCTTGGATGGCCGCGTCGCGCGCTGGACAGGAACCGAAAGCGCGTTCGGCAAGGAGTACGACAGCTTGTCGGACATGGTCTCGTTCGGCGTTGCCCCGGCGATCGTAACTTACCAATGGGGCGTCGCGCGCATTGCCGAGTACGGCCCGTTGTGGCGCCGACTGGGTTGGTTGGTGTGTTTTTTCTATGCCGCTTCGGCGGCCTTGCGCCTGGCACGTTTCAATTCCAGGGCCGCGACCCAGGACAAACACTACTTCGAAGGACTTCCCAGTCCCTCGGCGGCGGCCATCGTCGCGGCACTGGTCTGGTTGGCCAGCGATCAGACCAACATCGGTCTGCCCGGTCTGATTTTGGCATTTGTCGTCACCGCGTTCGCAGGTGCGCTCATGATCAGCCGTTTCGCCTTCAACAGCTTCAAACAACTCAATCCGGGTGCAAGAGTTCGCTTTACGCATATCGTGTTCATTCCTCTGACCTTCATCTTCATTTTTCTGTGGCCGGCCATCACCTTGCTGCTGCTGTCTGGCTGCTATGCCTTGTCCGCGCCGCTGGTGTGGGTTTACCGCAAGCTGCGTCGGCGAACTCGCGGAGTCACGCACGCATGAACAAGGCTCTGCGCCGCGAATATCTCGCGGCCTTGGGGTTGGAAACGTGGCGGGTACGCGAAGCCCCCATGCGGCAAGAAATCGCCGTCGCGCCTGACCTAGGCGCAACACGCGACCTGGGTGCTGGCCGGGAGGCCGGTGCCGATTGGCGCGAGCTCCGTGCGCGGGTGGCGGCTTGCACCCGGTGTTCACTCAGCACGACCCGAACTCAGACGGTGTTCGGCGTGGGCAACCTGCAGGCGCAATGGCTGATAGTCGGCGAGGCGCCGGGCGCCGAGGAGGACCGCCAGGGCGAACCCTTCGTGGGCCGAGCCGGCCTGTTGCTGAATTCCATGCTGCGTGCCATCGGCTTGGCGCGAGAGCAAGTATTCATCGCCAATGTGCTGAAATGTCGGCCGCCCGGCAACCGCGACCCCGCCGCACAGGAGGCCGCCGAGTGTCTACCGTATCTCGAGCAACAGATTGCGCTCCTCAAGCCCAAGATCATGTTGGCCGTGGGGCGCATTTCGGCTCAGAACCTATTGCGCACCGGCGTGACGCTGGGCCGGCTCCGGCAGCAGGTACACCGCTTCGGCAGCGCTCAGGTGCCGCTGGTCGTGACATATCATCCGGCTTATCTGCTTCGCACCCCGACGGATAAGCGTAAAGCATGGGAAGATCTGCAGTTCGCCCGCGACGTGTGTGCCAAGGTCTAGCGTCGAAGCCAATGTCTAGCGTCAAACAAGAAGTCGAATTCCCCTCGGTCGAGATCCGGCCGATGCACGAATTGCACGTCCCGTTCATCGTGTCGATCGAACGGTCCGCCTATCAGTTTCCCTGGAGCGAGGGAATTTTCAGGGACTGTCTGCGGGTGGGCTATGTGTGTCGCGTGATCGACGTCGACGGCGATATGGCCGGCTACGGCATCATGTCGGTCGGCGCCGGCGAGGCGCATATCTTGAACGTGTGCGTGCGCGAGCAATATCGCTGCCGCGGTTTCGGCCGCAAGCTCATGTTGTACCTGTTGGATCGCGCGCGCGGTGCAGGGATGTACGAGACCTTTCTCGAAGTCAGACCCTCCAACACGGCCGCGGCCCGCCTTTATCACTCGTTGGGATTCGAACAGGTCGGAATCCGACGCGGCTACTATCAGGCGGCGTTAGGCCGGGAAGATGCTGCCGTCCTGCGGCGACTGCTGTCGCTCGAAGTAAAATAAACACGCGCTGCCGTCTGTATTGATGTTGCCATTACTCCCTCTGCCTCCAATTCTTAACTAAGGCGCTATCGGCAGGAATCCGACGAGATCCACCGCCTTTTTCCTATAGCAATAGCTTTCTTTCGCCTCCACTATCTAGAAAAACGACATTTGGGGGCGTGAATCCATGGCTAGCAATGCTCGGCGTGCGACGTGGCTAAGAAATTAAAACAACCCTTGGGTCTCGCGAATCCCGAGGCGCTAAACTCATTCGACAATGATAAATTTCTGCTCAAGGTGATCATAGAGACTCCGAAGGGCAGCCGAAACAAATATGCATTTGATCCTAGGGAGCGTATTTTTGCATTGAAGAAGGTGCTTCCTGCGGGAATGGTGTTTCCGTATGATTTCGGCTTCGTACCATCAACCCTCGGCGGTGATGGGGACCCACTGGACGTACTGGTACTGATGGATGAGCCCGCCTTCGCTGGCTGCAAGCTCAACTGCCGAGTCATCGGCATCATCCAGGGGGAGCAGGGCAGCGGTAAGAAAAAAGAACGTAATGACCGCATCGTAGCAATCGAGAGCGATAATCATAGCTTCTCGGAGGTCAAACACATCGATGATCTCGGCAAGCATTTCCAGCTAGAGTTGGAGGAGTTTTTTGTAAATTATCACCGCCTGAGCGGCGAGCAGTTTCGCATTTTGAGTCTGAAGGGACCCTCGGCGGCGCGTAAGACCATCGACAAAGCGCGCAAGAAAGCAAAATGACCCCTCGCCGTGCGCAATCAGTAAGGTACGAATTTCTCCCAGGGTGTGAGTGCGTATGAAGGTCAAGGCGGTAAAGTTTGGTAAGGGTTTTAAAGTACTGGTGGGAAACCGTCGGGTGCAGGCTGCGCAGATGGTGATTGCACCGGGTGGATCGGAGGGCGGACCGGGTAACAGTCACCGCGGGTCGGACCAATGGTTATTCGTCGTCGCTGGCGTGGGGGTGGCAAAGCTCAACGGACGACGAATTGCACTCAAGGCAGGTTCGCTACTCTTGATCGAACACGGCGAGCAGCATGAAATCCGCAATACGGGAAGAGGTCTGCTCAAGACGCTCAATGTCTACGCGCCCCCTGCTTACACCAAAAATGGTGAGGAGTTGCCTGCGGCCAGGGCGAAATAGCGTCCGGCACGGTATTTGAGGCGTCTTTTCGCACAACTTCGAGATCGGCTTCAAGACGCAGTGGTTTGATCGGCGCATGACCATCAATCTGGCGCTTTACGAGGAATTTCTCCATGACTTCCAGACGACCTGGTCTTGCCGGTTTCCCCGGTGGTGCTGGCGGTTGAGAATGCCAAGCAGGCAAGAACGAGGGGCGTCGATCTGGACGCCCGGTGGTCCGTGACGCGGGAGTTGAGCTTGGCGCTTAGCGTGGCCTATGACGATGCACGTTATACCGACTTCAAGAATGCGAGTTGCTACGGTGGGCAAACGAAGGCGCAGGGCTGTGTGAACAGCACGCAGAACTTGGATGGGGGGAGGCTGCCAAATACCCCCAAGACAATGACCTATTTCACGGCTCGCTATGAACGTCTGTTGGGTGAACGGCTTTTGGGCTATGGACAGGCCAATTACAGTTATCGCAGCACCGTCACCTTCAGCAGCAGCGGTGATCCAATGATGGTGCAGGCGGGCTATGGGCTGTTGAATCTGAACTTCGGGCTCGAAACTGCGAACGGGCGATGGAATTTGAACTTTTACGGCAAGAATATCCTCGATAAGCGCTACGTCGATGCCATCAGTTACGTTTCCAACAATATTTACTATACAAACGATATCGGGTACGAGGACCTGCGAAACTTCGGCGTTGCGCCGTGGGTGTTCGTCTGTGATCCGGTTTATATCCTGTTGGACGCGGACGGACTCGAGAGCCGCCATGTAAGTGTCGCGCCCGTCGAGCGGCCCGGCGACCTTGCTGTGACTGCCCGCCAGCAGGGCGCGCAGGAGCTCCGAGGCGTTGGGGACCATCGCGAGGGCAGCGCGCGTGGTCGCCGGACGTGCCGCATATTCGCGAGGGCGCAGGCAATCAGGGCTGCGGGAAGCTTCGTAACCTGCAATCCCTGCTTGTGCTCTATAGCGCCGGGCGGCGGCAGTTCGGAGCGGACATCGAAAACCGAGGTACCATGGAGCAGGGCCGTCGGCTCGTTTCGGCCTTTTGGAGTCCGCACAAGCAACTGCTTGGGCACGGTCCAGTCGCCTGCGTGAAGGCTGATGGATTGTTCCGGCGAAAGGCACCAACCCGTATCGAAGCCGCTGTTGAGGTAGTCGGCGCAAAAGCCCCAGAATGACGCGTACCAGGCCGTGCTCTCGCCTGTGGGCTGGTCCGGGCGCGTCGGGACGTACCAATTAGGTTATTGTGTATTCCAATTTAGGACCAAGTTCAGCTCATGACTTTTGAGGAAGAAATAAGGCGGAGACGGACTTTCGCCATCATCTCGCACCCGGACGCCGGCAAGACCACCCTGACGGAAAAGCTGCTGCTGTTCGGCGGGGCCATTCAGATGGCGGGCACGGTGAAGGGCCGCAAGGCAACCCGGCACGCCACTTCTGACTGGATGCGCCTGGAGCAGCAGCGCGGCATTTCCGTGACCTCGTCGGTGATGCAGTTTCCCTACGACGATTGCATCGTGAATTTGCTGGATACGCCGGGTCACGAGGACTTCTCGGAGGACACGTATCGCACGCTGACGGCGGTCGATTCCGCGCTGATGGTCATCGACTGCGCCAAGGGCGTCGAGGAGCGCACCATCAAGCTCATGGACGTGACCCGCTTGCGGGACACGCCCATCATGACCTTCGTCAACAAACTCGACCGCGACGGCCGATCGCCGATCGAACTGCTCGATGAAATCGAGAGCATACTGAAGATTCAATGCACGCCGATCACCTGGCCCATCGGCATGGGACGCGATTTGCTCGGCGTCTATCATTTGCTCGAAGATAAAATCTACGTCTATGTCCCGGTGGAAAAGGGACGCGTGGGAACTCACGAGACCATCGACGGCATTGCCGGCACCGAAGCCAAGGAGTTTCTCGGCAACCGCTATGCGCAGTTCCTGGAAGAAGTAGAACTGGTGCGCGGCGCCAGCCCGCAGTTCGACTTGCAGCGCTATCTGGCAGCGAAACAGACGCCCGTGTTCTTCGGCTCCGCCGTCAACAATTTTGGAGTCCGAGAATTGCTGTCGGCGTTCGTCGCGAATTCTCCCG